>JAPKEL010000097.1 GCA_028822065.1 Woeseiaceae bacterium
GAAAGAATTCCTGTCATGTCACCCCTGTTATCGAGAACAGGGAAATAAAAATTCTTTGAATATGAAATGGTTTCAAGAATTTTTCGAAAAGGCATTTCTTGAGCAATAGTTGTGATGTCGGTACTCATAACATCTTGAACCTTTATAGAGTTCATTATTGATGCTTCTCTCCCGTGACGTATGTTAATCCCTTTATTTAGTAAATTTTGCATATAAATGGAGTGTTTCGTAAATCTCTGATAGGTGTATGACGCTGCTATGCAGGTGGCCATAATAGGAAGAATTAAAGTGTAATCATTCGTTAACTCAAAGAGCATGAGAATGTTAGTCAGCGGTGCTTGCATGACGGCTCCAGCGACCGCTCCCATTCCTACAACTGAATAGGTTTCAGCTGAAGCTGACAGGGTTGGGAAAATAAAGTGAACACTTGATCCAAAGGCTGTGCCAACCATTGCACCTATAAAAAGAGAAGGCGCAAACACACCACCCATACCTCCAGATCCAAGTGTGATAGAGGTGCATATAATTTTCATAAAAACCAAGAGAAAGGCTAAACCCCAAAACATTTGACCGGTTAATGCTTGCTCCATCACATCGTACCCATTACCAAGAATCTGGGGCATGAAAATTGAAATCATACCGACTATTAGTCCGCCAATTGCAGGCTTATAGATATCAGCAGTCTTAAGTTTTTCTTCAAATACTTGCTGAATATAAAAATACATAAAGGTGAATAACCGGGCGACTATTCCACACAGCATTCCAAGCGCTAAATAGAAAATAATTTCTGTTGGATGCACAAGTTCGTGTACCGGAACATTAAATGTAACTTCATTTCCTTCTAGAGCACGTCCAGTTACTGTTCCGATTACAGATGCGATTATGATAGGGCTAAAAGTATGAATGGTGAAGTCGCCGAGAATAATTTCAAGAGCAAATAGCACCCCTGCCAATGGGGCATTGAATGAAGCCGCTATACCAGCTGCTGCACCACATCCAACTAGTACGCGCATTCTTTCTGTGGATAAGTGAAGTAGTTGTCCAATAGTGGAGCCAACTGCTGCTCCAATCTGAACCGTTGGGCCTTCTCTGCCAGCAGAGCCACCTGATCCTATTGTGATCGACGAGGTAACAGCACAGGAGGCGATAGTTCGCTTTCTCACTTTTCCATCGTTTAAGGCGACAGCGTACATGACTTGATGTACGCCATTTTCCTTTACCGCGTTAGGGAAATACTTGCAGATAAGTCCAATGAAAAGCCCACCTAGCATTGGCATTAATGGTAATAGAAATGGATATGTTTGAGGTGGTATTCCTGCTAGTGAAAATCCTTTGACAGAAAAAATCGATTCAAAAAATTCTATCATCCAGCGAAAAAAAGTTGATGCAAAACCAGCAAGAAATCCAAGCAAGGCAGCAAGAATCAACATATTTTGATCAAACATCAAAATACTGCGAAACTTGTCTCTTATTTGATCGGTTATTGTGGACATGGAATTGTCTTTTCGTAATTACTTGAATGAGACGGTATTATATGTCATGAAAATCTTAATGGCTAGGTTTTCAATTGCATTGAAACTCTAATAAATTGAGATAGCGTCAAACTAATTTCTTATGTTATGCTCCACTCGCTATATTTATTTTGTTTTATTTAATTATTGTTAACTATTTATATAGAGTCTTTATTATTTTTTTAGGGATACCATATGGTTAAAATTGCACCTTCTATATTGTCAGCAGATTTTAGTAAACTTGGCGATGAAATCAAAGCTGTTGAAGATGCTGGGGCTGATTGGATTCACGTGGATGTTATGGATGGTCACTTTGTTCCTAATATTACTATTGGACCGCCCGTGATTGAGTCAATCCGAAAAGTTACCAACCTCCCTCTTGATGTTCACTTGATGATCGAGAATGCAGATTGTTACATAAAATCATTTGTTGAGGCAGGAGCGGATATTATAAGCGTCCAAGTTGAAGCTTGCCGACATCTCAATAGAACGATTCAGATAATTAAGGAACAGAAAGTTCGTGCCGGAGTTG
>JAPKEL010000098.1 GCA_028822065.1 Woeseiaceae bacterium
GGCTTAGAGGTAACCATTATTCTTTAGTAAGACGCTCAAGTCACCGCCTTCATAAAGCAAACTTCTGATGCCGCCCCGTTTGGCAGCTTCGAGATCGGTTGGTTTGTCTCCCACTAATACACTTTTACTGATTTCAACCGGCCAGCTGGAGAGGATATCTTTTATCATCCCTGGTTTTGGTTTACGACAATGACATTCAATTTTATATTCAGCATGTATTGCATCCCGATGGTGTGGGCAGTAACGAATAGCATCAATATGGGCGCCATGATGTTTTAACTCATCCTGCATATAAGTATGGATTATATGGACATCTTGCTCGGTATAATAACCACGACCCACGCCAGATTGATTGGTCACGACAAAGACGAAGTAGTCTAATTCATTGCAACACCTAATGGCTTCAATCGCACCCTCAATCCAATGAAAATCGACAATCTTATGAACGTAATCATGATCTTGATTTAACACGCCATCACGATCAAAAAAAATGGCTGGACGAGTCTTTGGATTGGTTCGGTTTGCTTGCGTCATACCTAGGTCAAATGATTTTCTGCTATCTCACATAAAGTGTGCCCAACAGCAATGTGCATCTCCTGAATTCTAGGTGTGTGTGTCGAAGGAACACGAATTGCAATATCTGCCACAGCACTGGCATCACTGGCTTTCTGACCAGTCAACGCAATGGTCTTAACCTGATGCTCTGTTGCGGTATGAAATGCTTTAATCACATTCGGACTGTTGCCACTGGTGGAAATTCCAACCAGGACATCACCGGCCTTAGCTAAACCCGCCAATTGTCGTGAAAAAACTTCAACGTAACCATAATCATTGGCAATCGCGGTTACTGCAGAGGCATTGGTGGTTAGAGCGATGGCCGGCAGCGCTTGACGTTCTTTTAAAAAGCGACCCAAAAATTCAGCTTCGAGGTGTTGGGCATCACCCGCCGAACCGCCATTACCACAAAAAAATATCTTGCCGCCTTGCTTCAAACAATCGGTGATGATATCTGCCGCGGCATTAACTTCTTCGGCAACTGTGATAATGGCCTTAAAACTATCGGCGGCGTCCTGTAATAATTGTTGTGCTGAACTCATGTCTTATCCTTCACAGACGTTATTTGAAATTAACTGCCCTGAGCTTGACAAGCTTCTGCCTGTCCACGTTTAGCGAATACCAGATCATCAATCTTAACATAGCAAATGGCATTTAACTGCTTATCCTTAAGAAGAGGTTGGTTAGATGTATCGGTCTTTTTTGTCTCTGATTTTCTAAATAACTTAGTGACATTAAGCGCTTCGTAGTTAATTTTTTTACCTTTATTCTGTACTTCTGCTTCTTCCCGATAGGATTCACAGTCGAGACGTCGCACTCGGCGAATATTTTCATAGTCATACCATTCGTCCATCGCCTCAACAGTAAAAAAGGCATAACATAACTTAGCGTCACCCATATAATGAATCTCACTAACATTGGATTGCATATTCATAGTTTTATTTGCGGCAGTGGCAGCACAGCCACTTAAGCTCAAATACAGTAAACACCAACCAATTCGCTGTAACATAATTTTGTTTCTCATAGCAGTAACTCTCTTCATTAATCTATTGTAGCTTTTTATACGCAATTTATTCAGAAAAAACAGTTTTTAAGGGAAATGTCATATTTTCCTCAAATCACCCTAATTAATTGAAATATATAATAATTACAAACGAAACCAAACACCAATATGACGATAAAAAACTGCATTTTCATTCAATCTGAGGTAATCTGACCTCGTTTTTAGAGTGTTTTGCAAATTGGGTCACTAAACAATGGCGCGAAAAACGATAAAAAAAGAACGCGATTATATCGCGATTATCTCTGACTGGCTAGGCAGTAGAAAGCAACCTCTCCGACTTTTAAGCTACCCCATTATATTGGGCTTCGTTGCTACCTGCTCATCCCCACCCAACCTATTAAACCAAGTTATAGAACGTGGTGAGTTGCATGTCATTACGCTTGATAGTCCGACCACATTCTACCAAGATGATAA
>JAPKEL010000003.1 GCA_028822065.1 Woeseiaceae bacterium
TGAATGAGGCGAACTTACAAGGACCAATTCAAAATAAAATGCAATACGATAAAGTGGTGGGCCTCTACGAAGACGCCAAAGAAAAGGGTGGTAAAGTACTTTGTGGCGGCGATATCCCTGATGAACCCGGCTATTTTATGTCATACACTCTGATGACAAATGTTACTGATGGTATGCGGATTGTTGATGAAGAACAGTTTGGCCCATTGTTGCCGATAATAAAATATTCAGATATTAATGAGGTTCTCGAAAAAGCGAATGGTCTAGAAACAGGACTTGGTGGATCAGTTTGGTCTTCAGACATTGAAAGAGCTGCAGAGATTGCTGCAAAGCTTGAATGTGGCACGGCATGGGTTAATCAGCATGGGCCTATCGCACCAAACGTTCCATTTGGTGGTGTGAAGTGCTCTGGTATAGGGGTTGAATTCGCTGAAGAGGGACTGCATGAATACACTACCATTCAGGTAGTAAACGTCGCCAAGGCATAATTCGATGCCTAATATATTAGCTCGGTTAGGTCCGGGATTGATGCTGGCTGCGGTGGGCGTGGGTGTTTCTCATCTGGTTTTTTCGACACAAGCCGGAGCAAATTACGGACTATCCTTGTTGTGGTTTATTGTCGCGGTGACTTTAATTAAGTACCCTGCATTTCGTTTTGCTGTTGATTACGCCAATGCTACAGGGGAAAGTTTGGTTACAGCTTATGGAGAAATCAGCAAGTTAGCTTTGGTTTGGTTGATGGCTGGTTTTATTGTTGATACATTTATTGCTACCAGTGCTGTTTCTATGGTCACAGCAGGATTATTTATCAGTATCTTCGATGTACCTTTTAGTGCCCCTCAAGTTGCTATTGCTATCACACTTGTATCAGCGTTGATATTGATGAATGGTCAATATGCAAAAGCAGAAAGAATCGTTAAGGTCTTGGTGGTAGTTTTCTCGATATTGACATTGGTAGCACTGTTTTTTTCATTACCTCTTTTGGGGAGTAATGATCGAGCTGTATTTGCAGATTTAGATTTAACTTCTGATCTCCCTTTATTAATCTTTGTCATAGCAATTGCAGGCTGGATGCCAATGCCAACTAATGGGGCAATATTATTTTCCAGTTGGGTTTCTGAAAAAAGAAAAATTAGCGGTGAGAAATTTAAAGATGAAGATGCCTTGAGAGATTTTAAGCTGGGTTATTTTTTATGTCTATTTTTAGCGATTTGTTTTGTTGTTCTTGGCGCAGCCGTATTATTTCAAACCGGCAGGACGATCCCCTTGAAAGCGGCTGATTTTGCAGCAGAATTATTTAGTGTATTTACAGAAACCATTGGCGATTGGTCATATCCGATTATCGCTAGTGCTGGGTTGGCTGTTATGTGGTCCACACAAATTGCTCTGATGGATGTGATGCCTCGACTTACTGACCGATTATCGGGGCTTATGATGGGTCGCCCTAAAGATTCACCTGATCGCTATAAGTTATTTTCAGCGATTCAAGTGCTGGGTATCATAATAATCTTATTATTTTTTGTTGAATCTAATAGCTTTATAGGTTTTATTTTTTTTGCAACCAGCGTCGGATTGATTGCCGCCCCAACTATCGGTTATTATAACTATTTAGCAATAACCTCAGATAAAATACCCGCTAAGTACCGACCAAAAACCTCAATGGTTATTTGGAATTGGGCGTGTATTTTTATTATGGCTGTATTTGCGATTGGATTTGTTTATACAAGGATTGTGATGTGACTAATTTAAAAAAGATGACAGGTGGAGCAGCAATGGTGGAAGCTGCAAAAGCCAATGGTATTGATACTGTTTTTGGATTACCGGGCGCACAAACATACCCCATATTTGATGCCTTACATGGAACCCCTGAGATTAAAACAGTAATCACTCGACATGAGCAGGGTGCTGCTTACATGGCCTATGGTTATGCAAAAGCGACAGGAAAACCAGGTGCATTTTCAGTGGTACCAGGACCGGGGGTACTAAATGCTTCCGCCGCTTTATGTACTGCTGCTGGAGGTAATGTACCTCTATTGTGTATGACCGGCCAAGTTCCATCTCAATTTCTTGGTTCGGGAAGGGGTCACTTACATGAATTATCCGATCAAGCAGGAACGCTTCGAACAATTATTAAATATGCCGATCGTATCGATAATCCAGTGAATTCATTTAAACAGATGAATGAGGCTTTCAGGGTAATGCTGAGTGATCGCCCTGGACCTGTTTCGCTAGAAATGTGTTGGGATACGATGGGTCAAGAATGGGAAGTTGAGGTTGAAGCTGGAAATTCACAAATAGACTTACCAGAGATTAATGAAGATAGCTTAGATGCTGCTGCTGATTTAATAGCCAATTCCAAAAATATTATGATTATGTCCGGGAGTGGAGCTCAGCATGCCAGTAAAGAGGTTAGAGAGTTATCATCCACGTTGGGCGCAACTGCGACTTCACTGAGAAGCGGTCGGGGCGTGGTAAGTGAAGACAGTGATTGGGGCGTATCTTCGGCTGCGGCGATGGAATTATGGGAAAGTACCGATCTATTAATTGGCATTGGTTCTCGACTCGAAATGCAATATATGCGTTGGCTATCGATGATGGAATATTACGACAAACCACCTGAAAATGGACCTAAATTAATTAGGATAGATGTTGATCCAAAAGAAATGATTCGCTTAAAGCCTCATGTTGGCGTTGTGGCAGATGCAAAGGAAGGTGTCAGCGCATTAATTGAGAAAGTTATCAAACGTGGCTTTAATAAGGGCGATCTTGACCGCGTTAAATCAGCAAAAGTAAAAGCACGCAATGATATTCAGGAAATACAACCACAGTTGGCTTATTTGGATGTGATTCGAGAAGTGTTACCTAGAGATGGGTTTTTTGTTGAAGAATTATGTCAAGCAGGTTTTACTTCCTATTATGGCTTTCCTATCTATGAGCCAAGAACATATGTTTCGTCTGGATTTCAAGGAACATTGGGATTTGGGTTTCCGACAGCACTTGGAGTCAAGGTTGCCATGCCTGATCGAGCTGTAGTATCGATCATCGGTGATGGTGGGTTCTTATTTGCAATGTCAGAGATGGCCTCTGCTGTTCAGCATAATATTGGTTTAGTTACTATTGTTTTTAATAACTCGTCATTTGGTAATGTTAGACGAGATCAGCAAGAACGATTCAATTCAAATTTGATTGGTGCTGATTTAGTCAATCCAAATTTTTTGAAAATTAGTGAAGCGTTTGGGGTGGATGGTTACAGTATCTCTCAACCTACTGAGCTAAAACCGATCTTGAGTAAAGCAATAGAAAATAATCGTCCTGCTATTATTGAGGTTAAGATTGAAAGAGGCACGGAAGTTAGTCCTTGGAAATATATACATAAAGCCGTAGTTGCTCCAGATAGTTAATGTTGGGTTTTTAGAGCGACATAATTATGCGTAATAGGCATTTTATGTGGTTTTTCTTACTGATTTTGATTACTTTTTTGTTGTTTGATATCCGGTTAAATTTCAATATGGTATTGCCTTCGACTATTGAAATTATAGATGAAAATCAAGAGTTACTTTATCAAGATTGCATCAAAAATGAAGACAGTATTATTCATCAAGAGACATTTTCATTAATCGATAATCCCGATGTTCAACGCGAAGTATTGATTACAAAAAAAGAGCGTGCAGCAAGAAATTGTCGAGCTAAATTTCCGTTATTTTATAAATCTGAAGATCAAACTTTTCAATTTAATTTAATTGATTTTGAATATAAGTATTAATTCCTTGTAATATAAAGCTTGATGAAAAAAGGGGGGTGCATGAAGGATAATATTTCAAGACGAGATTTTTTAAACGGTTCACAAATTGCAATTGGTGCGTCTTTAATATCGCCATGGTCCAATATATTGGGTTCTACCAATCCATCATTTAAACTCGCGAGTGATTATTATCCCCCTAACTTGACTGGTTTAAGAGGAAGTCACAATGGCTCATGGGAGGTAATGCATTCACGAGTTTTAGGTAAAAAATGGCCTCAAACAGGTCATGAAGAAACGTATGATTTGGTAGTTGTAGGTGCTGGTATCAGTGGCCTATCAGCAGCATATTTTTATAAGAAAAATCATCCCAATGCAAAAATTTTGATTCTTGATAATCATGATGACTTTGGTGGGCATGCAAAGCGTAATGAATTCACTGTGAATGGTGAAATGAGAATCGGTTACGGTGGCACAGAGACTATCGATACGCCTTCTTCATACAGTAACGAGGCAAAAGTGTTAATTCGTGAGATTGGAATAGAAGTAGATAAATTTTATGAAGCTTTTGATCAATCCTTATATCCTTCAATGGGACTAGGCAAAGGCATTGTCTTTGATAACAAATCTTTTGATGAGCAAAAACTGGTGATTGGGTATAACAAGATCCCATGGAAAGAATTTGCAGATAAAACCCCCATGAGTGATCAAGCAAAACAAGATTTAATTAGAGTTTGGACAGAGGAGAAGGATTATTTACCTGGGTTATCTAACGAGGAGAAATATAAATTACTTCAGAAGGTAAGTTATTATGATTTTCTAAAGGATTACGCAAAAGTTGATCAGCAGGTATTAGAGATTTTTAGACGCTGGGGTATGAGTTTTTGGTGTGTTGGCATAGATGAGATTCCCTCAACTTCAATACAAAGTTACGACGGTGGCATGCCAGGATTGAATCATACACTAAAGAGAAGTGGCTATAGGGGAGATGAGCCCTATATATTTCACTTTCCAGACGGTAATGCTTCTGTTGCACGCTTATTAGTGAGGAAATTGATTCCTGAGGCAGTTCCAGGTTCGACCATGGAAGATGTGGTATTAGCAAAAGTGAATTATGATTTATTGGATGATATCACTGGCTCTTCAACTAAAATTCGACTTAACTCAACAGCGGTCAATGTGGCACATAAAAATAATTCTTCAGTTGTTGATGTGACCTATGTTCGTAATCATCAAACTCATACAATTAGAGCAGATAAATGTATTCTGGCTTGTTATAACAGCGCCATTCCTTATTTATGTGATGAATTACCGAAAAAACAAATTGAGGGCCTTGAATATAACGTCAAAATACCTTTGACTTATACTAAGGTTATGATTCCGAATTGGAGGGCATTTGCCGAACAAGGATTGGATTTTGTCTATTATACCAATGATTTCTTTAAGCAAGTAGAGCTCGATTATCCAGTTTCACTGGGTGACTATAAATTCAATAGTTCACCTAATGATCCAATGGTTCTACATATGTGTCACTCTCATCATTCAGTTGATATTAAAGGGCCGGATCAATGGCGAGAAGGCAGAAGGCAATTACTTTCAACACCTTTCTCTGTTTTTGAGGGTCATGTTAAAAATCAATTGGATCAGGCGTTAGGTAATGCTGGGTTTGATGCGGACAGAGATATTAATGCAATTACTGTGAATCGATGGCCGCATGGTTATTCTTATTCAAATGATTTGATATGGGAGCCTCATTGGCCTAATGAAGAAAGTAAACCCTGGGTAAAAGGAAGGCAGCAATTTGGACGTATAGCCATAGCCAATTCAGATGCCGGCGCCTCTGCTGATACCAATGCGGCAATAACTCATGGTATTCGTGCGGCTAATGAAGTTTTATCTCTATAGAAAAAATTACAAATACAACAAATAGTTTATATTTTCTTACTTAATCTAAAACAGAACTTTGATGCTGATTCTGTTAGTGGCAATATAGCCAAGAGAATGATGAAATAGCCAATCAATCAAGGTTTGAAAGCTCCACTCCTTAATAAAACAAGTGATAAATAAATGTCTTTTGCGAATAATCACCAAAACCTAATCAATGCTAAAGAGAGATTTGAAAATGACCTTCATGTTAGAAAAAATCTTTCTACGACCATGAATTATTTAGAATCAGAGACTTTTTTTAGTTCACCGATCATTACCATTGATCAGGCGGCTATAGTGTTTGATCTGGGTAAGGGGGCGAATATAAATGGCATATCTATAAATGATTTAACAGTGGATGAATTCACCGCCTTGGTTGAGAGCGCTATGTTTTCTGCGAATACTAAATATGGCTTTGGAAAATGGGGTGAGATTAGAGAAATATATATAAATGAACTGTTTGATTCCATTGCAGAAGATTCGAATGAGAAGCGCAATATTCATATGGGCGTGGATGTTTTTTGTCAGAGCGGAGAAGATATCTTTACTCCTCTTGACGCTCGTATTCATATCAAATCAAACAATAAAAATGAACTGGATTACGGCCCTATGCTAATCCTTCAGCATAAAAATCATGAAGGTGGGTTGTTTTATACCTTATATGGGCATTTATCTCTTCAGAGCATTGCAAATATAGAAGAGGGTCAAATTGTAAAAGCAGGCCAGAAAATCGCTAAGGTTGGGGCTCCGCCAGAAAATGGTAATTGGCCACCGCATTTGCATTTTCAGTTAATATTAGATTTATTTGATTTGGGCGCTGACTTCCCTGGAGTGGCTTTATCCAGTGAGAAAGAGATGTGGTTGACACTTTCACCGTGCCCAACTATGTTCTTTTCCAGTGCGAATCCATCCATCAATTGTGGATAAGCAAATGAATCTTAAAATTAAGATTAAGGGGATTTAATTGGAGTCATTGCATTACCTCGATTACATAGCCATGACCATATATTTTATTGTGGTTTTATGGATTGGTATCAGTGTGGCTCGGTCGAAGGGTCAAACAAGCGAATACGACTCATTTTTGGCTGCAGATCGAAATATGAATTTAGTGCAAACAACAAGTAGTGCTGCTGCCACTGACATTGGTGGGGGCTTTAGTATTGCAATGGGAGGACTTGGCTTTACCTTGGGTATTTCGGGGTCTTGGTTTATTGCAGTATCAGGCTTAAGTATAGTCATGGTATCGTTTTTGATGGTTCCAAAAGTAAAGCGATGGTCCGATCGCGTGAATGGCTTAACCACAGGTGATTTATTTGCTGCTCGCTTTGATCGGCGTACTGGAACATTAGCAGCTATAGTGATTGGTATTGCCTGGTTTACTTTTGTGGGAGGACAAATAATTGCAGGAGGAAAATTACTGCAAGCCACATTGAATATGAACCTAACTTTTGCTGTTTTATTATCAGGGGCAATTATTCTAGCTTATACCACAATGGGCGGTCTCAAAGCTGTGATATATACGGATGTATTCCAAATGTTTGTTTTAATGATAGGCATTGTTTTTATCGCGGTTCCAATCGGTTTGATCGAGGTTGGTGGATGGAGAGCCATGGTAGAAACTTTCAATTCATCTCCTGAAACTGCCAAGTTATTAGATTGGGGAAATGCCGGTTGGAAGACCATGCTGGGTTGGTTTTTTGCTGTTTTTCCGGTTTGGTTTATCTCTATAGCTGCAATGCAGAGAATTGTGGCTGCTAAAGATGTCAAGACAGCGCAACGCGGATTCTTTCTTGCTGGTGTCCCTATTGAGTGGCCATTATTCGCTATTGGTAGCACCATGATCGGCTTGTTTGCCAGGATACTCATTCCTGATTTAGCTGACCCAGAGTTGGCAGCACCCATGATTATCATGCATCTATTGCCGGCTGGAATTGCTGGAATTGTTATCGCTGCCTATATCGCTGCCATAATGTCATCTGCTGACTCTTGCTTAATGGGACCTGTAGCAATATTTACTAATGATATATATAGGAAATATTTGCGACCTGAAACCAGCGAGCAAGATCTGGTGAAAGTCGCGAGATATACCACGGTTATTTTAGGTGTTTTTGCTATCCTAACTGCCTATCTTATACCTGATGTATTAAAGCTAATAAATTTAGCTTATACATTTGGGTCTGCCGGCCTTTTTTTTCCGATGTTGGGACTTTTATTTTGGAAAAGAACGACTGCTAAGGGTGCTTATTGGAGTATGTTGCTAGGAGGCTCATCGGCTGTTATTTGGACTTTAGCAGGCAATCCCATGGGGTTTGCCTCGTCGTATTTGGGATGGGTAATTGGATTACCAGTACTTATTATCGTTTCATTAATGACTGAGCACAGTATTGATGAAAATATTGATCTATTTGGTTGATTAATTTTCAAGACAGAGCTTAAAGCTACAACTCCTCCTTAACCAAACTTTTCTAATTTAAGTAAGTATAACGCTTACTAAACAGAGTTCTTTTCTTTCAATTAACTTATAAAAACCAGCCAATGGTCAGATAGATCAATATACTAATTAAACCAACCAATAAGGCATAAGGCATTTGAGTTTTAATATGATCAATATGATCCGAAGCCGCTCCGGTTGATGCCAATATAGAGGTATCGGATAAAGGCGAGCAGTGATCACCAAAAACGCCGCCGCCAGCGACGGCAGCAATAGTTGCATAAACAACTGTATCTAATTCATTGCCCGAGAAATTAAAGGCCAATGGAACCGCTATGGGTATCATGATGGCATAAGTTCCCCAAGAGGTACCGGTTGAAAATGCCACGATACCTGTAATTAAGAAAGCGAGCATAGGTAGAACTTTTGGAGTTAGCCAAGATTCCGTCGCAGATACAATAAAACCGGCAGTATTCAACATTGCAGAAAGATCATTGAGTGAATACGCCAAAGCTAAGATTATGATAGCAGGCATGATTCCTTTTATACCTAACATGGCTGTGTTGATGATTTCATTAAGAGGAACTCCCTGTATTCGCATGATCGTACCGGCTATAAATGATGAGAGTAAAAATGCTTCCATCGGCTTTGCAGAGGCCGTGATGATAAAAGATCCTATAGCAAAACTAATTACCACTATCACAGGAAAAATAAAATTCCAAAACAAACTAGTTTTGATGTTCTCATAGGGTTTAATGTTAGTTAACTCAACGCCCATCAACGGATCAGCTCCATCCCGGAGCACCTTATTTTCATGGATGGCACGGTGCTCTGCTTTTTTCATTGGGCCGAAATCGGGTATTACTTTCGTGGCGATTAAACCTACCATGGCAACAGCAAGGATTGCATATATGTTAAATGGTATAGCAGTTATGAAAACTTGCATTGCTTGACCAACATTTTGAATTGGCCCCATGCCAATTAATAGACTTGCCACTAATACAGCCCAGCCTGTTATTGGTACAAGAATACTAACTGGAGCGGAAGTGGAGTCACATATATAAGCTAATTTTTCACGTGAAATTTGAAAACGATCTGAGAGGTTTCGCATTGTTGAGCCGACAAATAGCGGGCTAAAGTAGTCACTAAAATAAACAAACATCCCCATAAACCAAGCAATCAACTGAACCCTTACACGTGTCATTTTTTTTTGTGCGATATAATGAGAGAAGTTCGCGATAGCGCCGGTCCTTTGAAAAAAAGCAATGGAGATACCGATGAAAAATTCAAGTAATAATACCCAAGAAAAATCCGTATTCCCAAGAGAGTTTTTGAGTAAATTAGGAAATCCCATTAAACCTTGACCCGAAACGAGCACCCCGATCAAACAGGCCATGACTAATGAGAAAACAGTATTTCTGGTAAGAAAAGCTAGAACTATAGCAACGCTCGCGGGGACGAGTGACAAGATTCCGTAATATTCGTTAGGATCCATATTTATTCCTTAAATAAAGCGACAAACCATGTGCGGTTAGTTATATTTCTGCTTTTCCTTTATTTCTTTCTATCATTGAAACTAATTTAAAGCCAATTTTTCTAAAGGGATCTAGAGGCATCCAATTTGCTTGACCAAAAAGTTGCTGGATATTTGGGGTGGGTCGATTATTAGCTGAATCAGCCAATAATTCACCAAAAAGTGTGCCTTTTATAACACCACCACCATTACACCCAGCTGAAATAAATAAATTTTTATCGATCTCACCCCATAGCGGCCCACCATTTAATGTCAAACCGGTTGCACCTCCCCATACACTATGAAAATCTAATTCAGGTAGATTGGGATAACGCGATTTTAAATGATGTCTTAATTGCTTAGCGATTAAATCGGTATTCTCTTCTTTTTCATAATGATAGAGTGAGCGAATCATTAACCTTCCATCAATAGTTCTTCTAAGGGTACTCCCGAGTCGATGAGTTGGTAGAACACCCCAATTATTGTCTGTTCCTAAAGAAGATAATGTTTGTTCATTTAATACCTCTGTCATTGCGGCATAAGTATATATAGTGGCAACACGATGTTTACCAATACCTAATTTTCCACAAAATGCATTGTTGGCAACAATCACTTTTTTTGTTTTGATGATTGCTTTTGGAGTTTTAATAATCCAATGGGATTTTGATTTTAAGCACTCCAACGCCGGAGTGTTTTCATAATACTGGATTGCTGAGGGTAGTTGATCGGTTAAGTTTCGAATTAAAGCAGCAGGTTGAACTAGATAGCAGTGGGGATTATAGAGCCCTTTTCGATAATAAGTAGTGCCGATACGTTTATTGAGTTCTTTGGTATTTAGTACTTTAAATTCAAGGTTCGAAGCTTTTAAAAATTCTTGATATTTTTGTAAGGATTTTAAACCGGCTTCACCTGCAGCGACCCTGTACACTCCAGTTCTATGCATCTGACTATCAAGAGCTGCATTTGAAATAGCTTCTTTGATTTTAATTAAAGTACTAGAGATCAGTTCATTGCATTCTGTTAGTTTTTTTAGAGAGGCTGATTTAATATCATTAGATAGAGCAATTTCTATTAAAAATCCTGAATTCCGACCAGAACTGCCCTCGCTATTAGTGCTAGCATCAATCATTGTGATTGTGTCATCAGGAGCAATCTCAAACCAACGTTTTGCAGCGGCTAGGCCAGTATAACCGCCACCGACAATTACCACATCCGAGTTTATATCTTCGGATAATTGAGGTTTCTCTTGATGCTCTGGGAGCAATGCATTCCAACCGCATTTAGTTTTATAATTTGGATATACAGTTTTTTTCATTAAATTTTTGCCGTAAGTTAATTACAGAGTGTAATTTTTTTCGTTTAATTTTGATAATTAAATTTGCAGATAATTAAATTTATAAGGACAATTAGCCCGTCAACAAAAAAGGAGCTTTCCTGGCGTGATAAAAACAGATGTAGTAATTATTGGTGCAGGCCCTTGCGGATTGTTTCAGGTGTTTGAATTAGGGCTATTAGGCCTTAAATGTGAAGTAATTGATTCGATTAGAAATCCTGGCGGGCAATGTGCGGAGTTGTATCCAGATAAACCTATATACGATATTCCTGCTATTCAAATATGCACAGGTCAAGAATTAACAGATGCACTTCTGCAGCAGATAGAGCCTTTTGAATATGGTATGACATTAAATGATGAGGTGGTAATTATAGAGCGGCAATCTGCAAATAATTTCTTCTTAGAAACTAGTTCAGGTAAGAAGTTTCAATCAAAAGCCATTGTCATTGCAGGCGGTGTGGGGTCATTTCAACCACGTCAATTGAGAGTAAATAATGTTGAACAATTTTTAGATACATCACTGCATTATAGGGTACAGGATTCGAGTGTTTTTCGAGATAAGCGTTTAGTTGTTTTAGGGGGCGGGGATTCTGCTTTAGATTGGGTACTTGATTTGGTCAAAATTACACGCGAAATGACGTTAATACATCGCAGAGATGAATTTCGTGCCGTATCCGCATCAGTCTCAAAGGTGCGCAAATTACACGCGAAGGGAAAAATTAATTTAATTGAAAGCGCTAAAGTTTCTGAGTTGATTGGTAAAGGCGGTCAATTAAATTTCATAAAAGTGGTAACCAAAGATGGCTTAGAGAGCAAAATTGAAATTGATAATATGCTGATCTTTTTTGGTTTAGCTCCTAAATTGGGTCCGATTGCTGATTGGGGTTTGGATATCAACCGAAAAACAATTAATGTGGATACTGAAAAATTTCAAACTTCTGAAACGGGTATCTTTGCAGTTGGCGATATCAATTTTTATCCGGGTAAGAAAAAATTAATATTATCGGGTTTTCATGAGGCTGCATTGGCGGCTTTTGCGATCAAGCAACAATTAGAGCCAAACAAAAAAGTTCATTTGCAATACACCACTACAAGCTCGGTAATGCATGAGAGATTAGGTGTAAAAGATTAAATCTTCAGTCCGCTTTATTTTTTGCATAGTTGAATGAATTCATTCAGTTTGCTTGGAAAATCTGCGAGATTGTATTCACTAAAAATGACCGGTTCAGAGTAAGGTTCAACTTCTACTCTTAATAATGTTGCAGTTGATAACTTATTGATTATTTCTTGAGTGTCTTTTGTAGAGGCCAATCTGGTAATTTCATTTTTTTTGTCAATTTTGACTGATATCCATTCAGTTCTGGCATTATCTATCGTTATACCAATTTCGGTTTTATTGAACGAAGAGACAAATCGCTTCCAATCGATTTTAAAAAAAATTTCAGAGTTATTGTTCTGACAATAGAACTCTATTGAAGGATATACATCTTTTGAATCTGACTCATTTCTTACTGAATTGGATGATATTTTGCTCAATGAGATAGACTTCCCATCATATAAGTTACTTTCATTTATAGACATTGACCATGACTCTGTTAATCCTTGAGCCACGCCTGAGAAAGTAATTAGTAATCCTATTAGTAGGAATTTTTTATTTTGAGTAATCATTTTTTCTCCAAAAGAGTTATAGGAAGTATAAATCTAAAATGGTGTTCATCAATACATTTAAAATTATTTTTTGTTATTGTTATCTACAATAAAAATTATTAGCCCAAGGGGTATTTGAAGATGAAATTTATACATAAAATTACTACTCATAAAAAATATAGATTTATGTTTATTTCTGTAATTAGCCTAATCGGACTTATATTAAGTGTAGAGACCTATGCAAGGTGGGATAACGATGAGAGTGTTTTGATTCAAGGGGGTTGGTTAATTGATGCGGTAAGTGATGAGCGTCGAAAAAATACTGGAATCATTATACAGAATGGCAAAATTATTGCCGTTGATGCCGATATGAAGGATTCTTCATTAACAGTATCTCGCACGATTGATTTGTCAGATACAGAAACTATACTCCCTGGAATGATTGATATGCATGCCCATTATAATTTTGATCTTGTTGATATTGGGCGTGTTGAGGAGGTGATATATAACGGAATAATTTTTTTAGCCAATGGAGTTACATCAACATGGTCTGCAGGTGAATACTACCCTGAACGTGTTATTCAGCAACGTGATCTAATAGATGCAGGGAAAATGATAGGGCCTAGATTATTTGCATCTGGCCCTTATTTCGGGGCATTTAGATGTGAATACACTATAAAAACGGCAAAAGATGATTGTATTGCTTGGCCGAACGATATTTCAGAGCAAGAGATAAGAAATGAGGTTAATAAATGGGCACAACAAGGTGTAATCAGTATCAAGATTAAACAAGCTTCCCCGGGTGAAGCAAAAATTCTTATTGAGCAAGCGCATAAAAATGGTATGACAACCACAGCACATCTGGCCAACTATCATGGTGAATATGATGTCCATCTCAGAGATGCTATTTTAATGGGACTAGATCGGGTTGAGCATCGAATTACTTTAGGGATTGGAGGTGAAAGAAGCGCTGATATGGATCAAATGATTGACTTAATGTTAAGCAATAAAGTTTATTATGATCCTAATATCCAGATGTATGGAGGTATTGATTTAAGGAAAGAGTTAGGCGTAGAAATGGTTTGGACAAATGAGGCACAGTACTTTACACCATATACTCAAAATTTATTAAAAAAGCGTGGAGACCCACCCCCAGAATCAACGCCAGAAGCATTTAAACAACGTTTAGTTGAGTTAAGCGCTTTTTATAAAAAAGGCGGCGAAGATCTTTTACTAGTAGGTACAGATGAGCCGGTATACACTTCTTTATTGCCCGGTTTTGCATATCATCGAGAGTTATATGCAATGGTATATGCTGGTATACCAAATATGTCAGTTATTCGAGCTGCCACAATAAATGGAGCAAAAGCACTGGGTGTCGATGATGAATTAGGCTCAATAGAGGTGGGTAAAAAAGCAGATATTATTATAATAAATGGCGATCCACTTGTTGATATTAAAAATACTCGTAACATAAAAACCATTATCAAAGATGGCGAGATTTATGATCCTACGATGTTACTAAATTCAGCTAAAGGTTCTATTGGCCCTCAGGATCCAGAGGATCATCAAGAGTGGGAACTTCAAATTAGACCTCTAAGACAAGAATAAATCTAAAAAATATTTATAGTGGGTTTTATCCTATGAGACAGAGGTTTATGTTAAAAATATTTAACAAAAGCGTGATCATGTTTTTGTGTTTCATTTCATTTGACCTTATGGCACAAGGAGAGCAAATTTTTGGGACGCATTGCGCGCGCTGTCATTCGTCTCAAGAAATGACGGATATTATTCATGATAAATGGGTAGATCGATCTACCCATGAATTTTTTTTAATTAATAAGAAGACCATGCCTGGAGAATCCCCCGGCTCATTAAGTGATTTAGATTATCAAAATGTTGTCGAGTTTATCCTTAAACGGGCAGGGGCCGAGCCTAAGACTGAATCTTTCTTGGTCTCTGATTATAAAATTACCCTTAAAGAAGATCAGGAAATTCCATCAGATTTTGAGTGGCAGAATTTTGGTGGTCAGTTGAATGCCCAACGTTATGCTCCATTGACTGAAATTAATAAGGAGAATGTTTCTCAACTACAAATAGCGTGGCGATGGAAAGCCGAAAACTATGGACCGACACCAGAAATCCGGAATGTGTCGATGCCAATTATGAGGGACGGTAAAGTTTTTATCGGTGCCGGTGCCACACGTAATGTTGTAGCTATCAATGCTGAGACAGGACAAACCCTATGGATGTGGCGACCCAATGAAGGTGAACGTTTTAACAATGCTGCTAGGAAAGACTCTGGCAAAGGAGTTTCTTATTATAAACATAAGGATGGCAATAACTCAGTCATTGTAGTGACTCCCGGTTATTATCTTGTAAGTCTGGATGCAGAAACTGGGATGCCTAACAAAGAATTTGGTAAGAGTGGCTGGGTGGATCTTACAAAAGGACTCAGAAGAGCAGCTAATAGAGAACTTGATATTGGTCTCACCTCACCTGTATTGGTTGTTGGCGATGTGATTGTTGTTGGGTCTGCGCACGATGTGAGCTTCCGTCCTCCATCAAAAGCAAATGTAAAGGGAGATGTAAGAGGTTTTGATGTTCGAACAGGTGACTTATTGTGGACATTCCATACAATTCCTGAACCTGGTGAAAAAGGGTATGAGACTTGGTTCAATGATTCAGCACTCTATACTGGCAATGCTGGGGTATGGGCGCCGATGTCAGCTGATGAGGAATTGGGTTTGGTGTTCTTACCAGTTGAATCTGCTACTGGTGATCAATATGGTGGCGATCGGCATGGAGGTAATTTATGTGCAAATTGTTTAATTGCCTTAGATATCGAAAGTGGAGAAATGCAATGGTTTTATCAATTAATTCATCATGATATATGGGACTGGGATAATCCTACAGCACCAATAGTGGCTGATTTACCAAATGGCAAAAAAATTGTTGCTCAAGTAACTAAGCAGGGCTTTGTCTATGTTTTTGATCGGCAAACTGGTGTGCCAATCTGGCCTATCCATGAAACAGATGTTCCGCAAACTGATGTGCCGGGAGAATGGACCTCAAAAACACAACCAATACCTTCATTACCATTACCGTTTGAAAGGCAGGGCGTCAGTATAGATGATTTGATAGATTATACTCCTGAGATTCGCGATGCGGTTCAAGAATTAATAAAAAATTACCGTTTAGGTCCATTATATACGCCCCCATCAATCATGAATGCGCCTGATGGTACTGACGGAACATTGAGTTTACCCTTTGCAACGGGTGGGGCAAATTGGGAGGGCAGTGCGTTTGATCCAGAAACTGGACTTCTCTTTGTGCCCTCACAGACTCGGGTTGGGTTAATGCAGTTAGTTAATGAGCCTGAATCATCTGATATTAAATATATTTCAGGCACAACGCCCCCCCCAAATGTGTTTGATATACCTATAGCTAAGCCACCTTGGGGTCGAATTACTGCAATTGACTTAAATACCGGACAACACCAATGGGTAATTGCTAATGGTGATACACCAAAAAATATTCGAGATAATCCGGCATTAAAAGGAATCGACTTGCCACGTACCGGAAAGCACACACGTTCAGGTATCGTGGTAACAAAAACTTTATTATTCGCAGGTGAAGGTTTTGGTGGTGACCCAGTATTTCGAGCGCATAATAAATTAACTGGCGGGATCATTGCTGAAATCAATCTTCCAGCTTCACAAGCAAGTCCACCAAGCACGTATCGATATAGAGGAAAACAATACATAATAATGACTGTGGCCAATGGGAAATCACCAGCAGAATTGATTGCCTTGGCTTTATCTGATTAGATCTAATGAAGCGGTGACGAATTTCAATTTAATAGATGGTAGGATGCTAAATTAATTTAACTTAAAGGATCACTATGCGAATCATACTTCTTTTATTACTCAGTTCTTTATTTAATAGTTTGTTTGCAGATTCTTTAATCCTTCCTATGCGAGAACGAGCCGAGGCGATCGACCAGATTATTGATGAAAGAATAGCTACGGTATTACCCGATCTTATGGAGCGAACTGATATCGATATATGGGTCATTATTTCTCGTGAATACAATGAAGACCCAATCATCAAAACATTTTTACCATCCACTTGGCAGACTGCTCGTCGCCGCACAATCTTATTGATTTCTAATCCAGGTGAAGGAAAATCATTGGAAACTCTAGCAGTGGCAAGATATGCAGTGGGTGACACTTTTATCAAGGCATGGGATAAAGAATTGCATGGTGATCAATGGCAGCGTTTAGCCCAACTTATTGAAGAGAGAAACCCAAAGAAAATTGGAGTCAATTATTCTGATACATTCGCGTTGGCTGATGGGATAACACGGACTGAATATGAACTATTTATGCAAGCACTTGCACCAAAATTTCGAGAAAGAGTGGTTTCAGCTGAGAATCTAGCAGTTGGCTGGCTAGAAACTCGATCTCAGCAAGAAATAACGATATATCAGCAAATTTGTCGTATTGCTCATGAAATTTTAGCTGCAGGATTGACCAGTGAGGTCATTCAACCTGGCATTACAACAACGAATGATGTTGCATGGTGGTATCGAGATCGAATTAGAGAACTGAAACTTACCACTTGGTTTCACCCATCTGTTTCAATACAAAGGGCGAGTAGCCCAGCTATAGATGCAAAAGCGTCCATATTGGCCAGACATGATGACAAAATTATTTTACCTGGAGATTTACTCCATGTTGATTTTGGGGTCACCTATCTCAGGCTAAATACAGATACACAACAACATGCTTATGTTCTAAAACCCAGTGAATCAAAAGTACCAGCAGAAATAGAGGCAGCTATGAAAAATGGCAATCGTCTGCAAGATATTCTGACAAACGAATTTGTAACCGGGAGAACGGGTAACGAGATCTTATCCACTGCATTGAATAAAGCGAAAAAAGAGGGTATTAAACCTTCTATTTATACTCACCCGATCGGTTTTCATGGACATGCAGCTGGCCCAACTATTGGTATGTGGGATCAACAAGGAGGTGTTCCGGGCGGTGGTGATTATACGTTATTCCCAAATACAGCCTATTCTATTGAGCTTTATGCAGAAACCGATATACCGAGTTGGGGTAAGCCGGTAAGGATTAAGCTTGAAGAAGATGCCATGTTTGACGGTGAGAATGTTTATTATATTGACGGTAGACAAAAGGAGATTTTTCTTATTCCTCGTCAAGTACCAACTCAGTAATGATTTCAAAAATACTTACTGTTAATCACATTAAAGGAAATGCAATGAAATTATCTAAGGATACACAGAAAACTCAAAAACCTTATAGTCGTCGTTCTTTTATAGCTGCAAGTGCAGGCATTGGATCGTTATCTTTATCGGCTAATTTAGGTCTTGCCGAAACCATAACTTCTAGTATGAGACCTATAAGTGTTGAGGAATTGCACGGTTGGGGCGAAGTTCCTGGAGTCGCCGATATAGGCGATAATGAGAATCCCTTTGGACCCTCACCAAGAGCGCTGCGAGCCATAAATGAGAGGATAATGGATGTAAATCGTTATGATTTTGGCTCGTATCGGAAATTAGAAACAGCAGTTGGTGAACATCTTAATTTAGCTAAAGAAGAAGTTAACTTTCCCCCTGGAAGAGCTCGCTTTGCTGCTAGTGGTTATCCAGTTTATGTAGAAGGTGGGTCAAGTTTTATTTTAAGTCAAATTGCAATGATATATGGCGTTAAGAATGGCGCTGGTGAAATTATCGAGATAGATCCTGGTTATGCAGGAGTCAGTCGTGCCGCTATGAGTTTTCGTGCACGTTTTGGAACAGAAATAGAAATTAAGAATGTTCCTGCAACCACGGAATTAAAACATGATCTTGGCGCTATGCTTAAAGCCATTTCTGACAAAACAACGTTAATTGTGATCACCAATCCCAACAACCCAACTGGAACAATCTTGCCATATGATGAAATTCGACGTTTTGTTGATGCTGTGCCTGAAAACATTATGGTATTGATTGATGAGGCTTATATTCATTTTGTGAGAGAAGAAAATTATCAGACTGCTGTAAAACTTTCACAAGAATATAAAAATGTAATTGTTACTCGAACATTCTCAAAGATGTATGGTATGGCTGGATTACGCGTTGGTTATGCAGTCGGGCATAAGTCAATTATGTCTGAATTACGTGCAGCTGGAAATAGCGGCGGTATTGGCAGTATCAATTGTTATGCTGCTATCGCTGCATTGAAAGATACTGCATTTGTTCGCCATGTAAAAAGGCTGACTAATGCTTCTAAGGATTACTTTTATCAAGAGCTTGAGAATCTTGGGTTAAGTTACGTTCCCAGTCATTCTAGTTTCGTGATGGTGAATGTTAATCAAAATGGACAAGCATTACGCCAGAAGTTACTAGCAAGAAATATAAAGGTGAGGACCTATGGCAGTTCAATTATAAAGAATTATATCCGGTTCTCAATTGGTACACTAGATGAAATGCAGGCCACGGTTGGGGTGTTAACTGATGAAATAAAAGGGTAATGTTAAGGTTGGATAATTATTGTAATTAACAGAATGTATGTGAGGTGATAGTTATGTTTAATAATGTAATCAAAAAATTAATGTTTTCAGCGCTAGTCATAGCAGGGCTATTTTCAAATCTTTATGCTCAAGACCATCCTTGGCGGGCTGTTGAGGGTTGGGCAAAAATGACAAATGAAAGAGAGTGGGGTGCGACGAGCGCAGTTTATCCTGGAAAGGATGGCACCATGTGGGTAGGTGAGCGTTGTGGAAAAAATAGTTGTGTTGGCTCAAACGATGATCCTGTTTTGCAATTCGATCGTGAGGGTAATCTAATTAATAGTTTTGGTGCGGGTCTTATTGATTGGCCGCATGGGATTCATGTGGATGCCGATAATAATATTTGGATCACAGATGCGGCAAGTCCAGGAAGCAGCAAAGCCGATCGCAATCAAGGGCAATTAGGTCATCAAATCATTAAGTTTAATGCCGATGGTGAAGTCCTTATGACCTTAGGTAAACCAGGTGTTGCTGGTGATGGTGAATACGAATTTGATATGCCATCAGACGTTTTGGTTGCACCAAACGGTGATATATTTGTTGCTGATGGGCACGGCAGTCAAGGTAATAATCGGATTGTTAAATATAATAAAGATGGAGAATTTATAAAAACTTGGGGCGTGACAGGAGCTGAGAAAGGTGAATTTCGAGATCCGCATGCATTAGCAATGGATTCAGAAGGTAAGCTTTATGTCGGTGACCGTGGAAATAGTCGCATCCAGATCTTTGATCAAGAAGGTGAATGGATTGCAACATGGACGCAATTTGGTCGACCAAGCGGTCTCTTTATAGATAAAAATGATATTCTTTATTCTGCTGATTCTGAATCTCATGTCCCTTGGTCTGGTAATTGGGGCTGGAAAAGAGGTATTAGAATTGGAAGTACAGACGATGCATGGGTAGTCTTTTTTATTCCTGACCCAGGTCAACCAGATCTTAATGGTAGTACAACTGCAGCAGAAGGTGTTGCTGTTGATGATGAAGGCAATATTTATGGAGCTGAGGTAGGTCCTCAGCAACTTGTTAAATATGAGCACATTGGTTGGCGACCATAAGCATTATCGATTGCAAAAAAACCCGGTCCTTGTGACCGGTTTTTTTTATTTCAACTTTCTAATTGTTTATTAGAATCGAGAAGAAGTAATAAATATATTTGAACGTGCCCAGCTGTCTTCGAAATCCGCATTAACTTTAGGGTCATTGATATTTTGTCCTGCTAATGCTTCTTTTAAACCAAACAATGACCACCCATTATGCGGGTGCTTTATAAGCTCATTACGATAAACTGCTTCGGCTTGCGAATAATCCCCAGCTTCGATTAACGCGGCGCCTAACCAATGATGCGCTGAAAATGGCAGTGGTCCTGGCTCGCTAAAACCTAGTGTTTTTTCTGAGTTAACAGATGCATTAAATGAATCAATCGCCCCATTTATGTCTCCTTCAATCATCTTGATTTCTCCTTGGAGAATAAAAGCAACAATTTCAATTAAAGTAGATTTATAGTCACCTCTGAAAGTTTTAGACTCAAATTCTCCCTTAGCCGCTTCGAATAAATATTTTTCGACACTTTTGGCATTAATAATATCACCAGTTTTTAATCCGGCATAACCATGCGCAAACTTAAATAATGCTAAAGAATACTTATCATTAGGTGTATTTTTATTTTGAAGCACTTCATCAAAGCGTCCAAATCTTATTTGCGTCAATGTTTCATATGGCGCCATATCGGTTACTTTTCGGTAATCCCTACCCGCTTGAATTGCAACAGCACTTTGGCCATCCCAAGACGCTCCATAGAGAAGCATGTGCAAGTTATGTGATGTTCCATAAGAAAAACCTTTGTTTGATTTCGCCATAATGTCCGATTGTGTTGCTTTGATACTGGTCATTACATTCTTACCCCACATACCAGTTCTATTATAGGTATGAGCAGGCATATGCTGAATATGACTGGCAACTGGAATGGCGTCACTCAATTGATCCGCGCAATTACTGGCTCTTCCTGGTCGATCGGTTGATTCAGTAGCATGTATGTATAAATGACAAGCACCAGGATGAGCGATATTTTCATCTAGAACACCTGTAAGAATACTGTGAAGATGAATCAGTTCAGGTGTATTTTTGCGATAACCTCTTCTTTCTTCTAACATAAATAATGATTGACCATAAACAGTAGCAATTTCATGGTTATCAGAATATTTACTGAACATCTCTGCCATGTTATCTGAAAATGCTTGGTAAGTTGGAAGACGTTGCTCTTTATTATTGCCTATTTCAGTGGTCCAGTTTTCCGGGTATCGAGCTAAAGTTGCCATGATGAGATCTTTTTCCATTTTAGTTGTATTACCTTCTGCTAATTCAACTGCTTTGAGAATAGCCTTTCTTCCTCTCATGCCTTTTTCAGTGGTCATGTGACCATTTAAGAAAGATCCCAATGCGAATGCCTCACCCCAATAGCACATGGCACAATTTGGGTCGATTCTTCTCGCTTCAGCCATAGACCTGGCCGCTTCATTTACATTGTAAGCCCATCTTAATTGCATACCTTGTTTGAAATATTCCTGAGCTCTTGGTTCAGCGGTAGTTACTTTCCATTCATAGACGCCTAACGCTTCTGGAATATAATCAATGGGTTTGTCATAACTACTATCCATCATCATTGCGGCATGCTCGCCTATCGGTGCAGATAAAGGTGCTGTTTCAGGTGTTTTTGTTTCTTTATTTCGATTGGGGATGATTTTTGAAGCTCCAGAAATAACTGAACTACCAAAAGCTTGGAGCTTTTCTTGTGTTCCTGCACAACCCATTAAAACAAAAAACATCAGGGTTAAAGAGAGTGTATATTTCATGATAATTGCACCTTTATTATGCTGATTGTTAATGACAATCATTTATTAAACTTTAATCATAAAGGTTAATATGCATTCTTCCTACATTCAAGAATCTTTTCGGTTCTTAACAAATATTTTATTCTTATTAATGGTGGTAATATTCATTTAATAATAATCATAAATAACGGCAACCAAAGTGAACAAGAAGAAAGATCAAAAACAATTGATTGGCGGCGTTATAGGTGGAATGGGCCCCTTAGCGACAGTGGATTTTATGTCAAGAGTGATCTTGCTGAATCCCATTCAGACTGAAAAAGATCACGTCCATCTTATCGTGGATCAAAACCCACATGTGCCTAACAGACAGATTAAAACATCCATACAAAGAAATGAAATTGCCTTATTGTTGGCTGAAAGCGCCAAAAAACTTGAAACAGCTGGCGCAAATTTTATCGTAATGCCATGTAACACAGCGCATATGTTTACTGATGAGATAAAAAAAGTGATCGATATTCCTCTGCTACATATTGTCGAGGAAGCAGTCGCTGAGATATCAAAAAATCACTCTAATAAGATGACCGTTGGAATAATGGCGACATCTGCTTGTTTGGAATCTAAGATTTATCAGGAAGGTTTATCAAGCGCAAATAGAAATTTCATTGTTCCTGATGAGCATTTTCAAGACGAATGTATGGGTATTATTTTTTCTATAAAAGATGGAAAAGAGATTAAACCCATGAAAAGTAGGATGGTAAAAGTGGCAGAACATTTGATTGCTAGGGGCGCTGAGATTATCATAGCAGGCTGTACAGAGATTCCGCTAATTATAAAAGATAATGATATTGAAGTTCCTTTAATATCATCGACTGAAATTCTTGCTCTCAGAACTATAGAGTTTGCTTCCGGCATGGAATTAGAAAGAAATATCATTGAATAAGGATTAATTTATGTTGTTATCCAGGTTTCCTAGAGTATCACTTGCCCATCTCCCCACTCCTTTGGAGCATTTACCTCGACTTTCAAAGCACTTGAATGGCCCTGAGATTTATGTGAAAAGGGATGATTGCACAGGACTTGGTACCGGCGGAAATAAAACTCGAAAATTAGAATTTCTGATTGCCGATGCACAGAAAAATAAAGCGGATGTCATCATCACGCAAGGTGCGGTGCAATCAAATCATGCTCGTCAGACCGCTGCTGCAGCTGCCAAATTAGGTTTTCAGTGTGAATTGGTGTTTGAAAAAAGAGTGACCGATGCCTCTTCAGCCTATATGGAATCAGGAAATGTATTTTTAGATCAGCTATTTGGGGCAAACATTCGTGAAGTGGCGAAAGGCTCCGATATGAATAATGAAATGGAGAAAGTTGCTAATGAGATAAGAAATAACGGTCAAATTCCATATATTATTCCTGGTGGAGGCTCTAATTCTATAGGAGCTTTGGGTTATGTTGATTGCGTGCTTGAATTAATTACTCAAGCTAATGAACAAAATTTAGTTATTGACAGTATCGTGCATGCTACAGGCAGCGCAGGAACACAAGCAGGAATTGTGGTTGGCGCGAAAGCGATGAATTGCAATATCCCTATTTTGGGCATTGGTGTAAATGCTTCACAAGAACTACAGGAGGAAAAAGTATATCAACTAGCCTGTGAGACCAGTGATTATATGGGCCTTTCAGGATTAGTAAAAAGAGAGGATGTAGTGGCAAATTGTGATTATGTTGGTGATGGTTATGGAATTCCAACGAAAGGAATGAATGATGCGATTCTGTTACTTGCTAGACTGGAGGGTTTATTGTTTGATCCAGTATACAGTGGCAAGGGTCTTGCTGGAATGATTGATCTTATTGAGCAAGGTTACTTTAAAGAGCGACGTAATATTGTATTTATACATACTGGGGGAGCTGCTGGGTTATTTGCCTATCATGACATCCTGAGTACAAAATAAAATCGAAAAGTATTTCTGGCTATTATTAGTTCCATGAGAAAGGTTAAGTTTTGTCAAGACTTTCATCATTACTGGTAAAAATCATCGCCCCCATTTAAAATTCACCCTAATTTAAAACTAGCATAACAATGGGCTTGTTTAATTAATTAACTAATTAAAAAACGGAGTATATTTTGAATTATCAAGGACGTTCATTATTGTTAGGTTTGATTGCATGGTCATTAATATTGACTGGCTTACCATTATTCGCACAATCCAATACTTTGCCTGAGCAATTGCCTCGTCCGGTATTAAATTCTAACCAACTTAGCTCTACACCCATCTTAGATGGCAATATTCTTAATGATGCAGCTTGGAGTGGTGCTGAAGCTGCGAGTAATTTTACTCAAATACAACCTAATGAAGGTAATCCAGCCACACAAAAAACCGAAGTCTATGTTGGTTATACTGAGTCAGCCATTTATATTGGTCTGGTTGCTTATGATGATAACCCAGCAGGGATTATTGTTGCTGATAGTCGGCGTGATTCCAAGCTAAGTGAGACAGACAGTTTCCAAGTAGTCATCGATGGTTTATTGGATCGCCAGAATGGATTTGTATTTGGAACAAATCCAGCTGGTATCGAATATGACGGTCAAGTTACAAAAGAGGGCGGCAGTGGTTCAGGTCAATTCAGTTCGGGCGGCGGCGCTTTCAATCTAGAATGGAATGGAAGCTGGAAAGTGGTTTCTAAAATTACTGATTTTGGTTGGACTTCTGAGATGGAGATTCCTTTTTCTACGTTGCGTTATGGAAAAGGTCAAGACCAGGTTTGGGGTGTAAATTTCCAACGTAATATTCGACGTAATAATGAAATTGCTTTTTGGGCACCTTTGTCTCGCCAAAGAAAGATTCATCGTGTCTCAGCAGCTGGAACTGTCAAAGGTATCGTTGCCCCGTCGCAAAAAAATCTCCAAGTTACCCCTTATTTTCTAGGAACTTCATCAAGCGGTAGATCCCTTTCAAGTAGTGATAGCAATCAAGAAGTTGGTTTGGATCTAAAGTATTCTATAACGCCAAGCCTAACATTGGATGCCACTCTAAATACAGATTTCGCTCAAGTTGAAGTTGATGAGCAAATGGTGAATCTAGATCGTTTTAGTATCTTTATGCCTGAAAAAAGACCGTTCTTCTTAGAAAATGCCGGTCAATTCTCAGTGGGTAATGCTCGCGAGGCGGAATTATTTTTCAGTCGTCGAATTGGTATGGCCAGTGGTAGTCAAGTACCCATCGATGGCGGTATCCGACTATCAGGGAAAGTACTGGATAAAACCAATATTGGCTTATTGCACATGAGTGTAGACGGAGTCAATGGCATAGCACCTGGAAATAAATTTACTGTTGCCAGAGTTAATCAAGAGTTTGCTAATAGATCATCTTTTGGTGCCTTAATCGTTGATAGACAAGGCGATGGTGCTATTTCAGGATCGAGTTCTACCGATCAAAACCAAACTTATGCACTTGATGGCCAATGGGGTTACAGCGATGAACTGCTCTTTTCCGGTTGGGCGGCAAAAACAAGCACACCCGGCAAAGCAGGCAAAGAAGGTGCTTTTGCGATAAAAATGAATTATGACTCAGCCAATTGGAATTCGCGCATCAATTACACTGAAGTTGAGGAAAATTTTAACCCAGAAGTGGGCTTTCTGAGTCGTAAAAATTACAAAAAAACATTAGCTTATTTCATGCGTCGTATCAGACCGGCGGATCTTTATGGATTACTTGAAGTGCGACCGCATTTCATGGTGACAAGCTACAAAGATTTTACTGGTTTTGAGGAGTCGGCATTTGGTCACTATGATATTCATTGGGAATTTAAGAATGGATATCGAATCGATACCGGGATGAATACGACTACTGAAGGCGTGAAAGAGGCGTTTGACATTTCAAGTGGTGTCACGGTTCAGCCTGGAACATATGACCATAAAGAAGCCATGCTTGTGTTTTACACTAATCAAGGTGCACCACTTAGTTTCTCTATCCGTAATATTGTTGGTGGCCGTTTCGGCGGAGACAGAAAAAGTATTGAGCCCACGCTTAAATATCGAATTGGCGAGAAGTTTTCTGGCGAATTAGGTTTAAAACATAAAAATTATGAATTACCGGTTACTGGCGGTGATTTTATCGTTAATTTAACAAAATTGAGATTGTCTTATTCGTTTACCCCGAAGATGTTAGTTCAAGCACTCATTCAACATAACAGCAAAGACGATACCGTTACCACAAATCTCCGTTTCTCTTGGTTACAAACAGCGACATCAGGATTGTACGTTGTATACAACGAATTTGACGACAGTTCTATTGGTGCGTTACCTAAAGGAAAAGAGTTTTCAATTAAATACAGTTATATGTTTGATGTCTTCAAATGATTGCATAAAAGTTAAAAATGGCTGAATATTATCGAATGCCAAATTTTCTTTATTTTTTAACCGCGATTCTGATCCTTAGCTTTAGCTCAGTTTTTTCGGATATAAATGAGAGGCCAAGGGCACGTGATGCAGGGCTCATTGTAGGTATTTTTGAACCTGGAACTCATAATGCCATAACCGATGTTGAGGGCGTTAAAGTCGGGCACGTAACTAAGATTGTAGGCAATGATATCCGAACTGGTGTTACGGCTATTATCCCTGCCCCAGGAAATCTTTATACACATCCGATACCTGCCTGGATTCATATTGGTAATGGTTACGGGAAGATGATCGGAGAAACTCAGGTACGTGAGTTTGGTGAGATAGAGACACCCATCCTTCTGACTTGCACTTTATGTGTTTGGAGTGCTGCAAATGCACTTAAAGAATGGGTTTATGAGCAACCAGGGATGGGTGAGCATACAGTCAATCCGATTGTTGGTGAAACTAACGACGGCAAAGTAAATAATATGTGGGCAGATCCGATTCAAAAAGAAGAGGTATTCACGGCACTAAAAAATGCTCGCAATGGGCCAATTGAGGAAGGCAGTATTGGAGCAGGAACAGGTACACAAGCATTTGGCTGGAAAGGCGGTATTGGGACAAGTTCAAGAGTATTACCTCATTCTTTGGGCGGTTACACTATTGGTGTCCTCGTGCAAACTAATTTTGGTGGTATTTTGACCATGAATGGTGCGCCAGTTGGAAGAGAGTTAAACCAATACTCTTATAAAGATAATTTGGTGGATACTGCCAATGAAGATAAAATTGATGGGTCAATTATGATTGTAGTGGCTACCGATGCACCATTAAATTCAAGGAGTTTAGATCGTATGGCAATGCGAGCTATAATGGGTTTAGCGCGAACAGGATCTCATGCAAGTAATGGCTCTGGTGATTATGTGGTGGCTTTTTCAACACACCCTTCAGTGCGACGCCCACGTTTAAGCGAAGAAGCGGTATCGTCATTGTCTTTAGTTAATGCTTCTATGTCGCCTTTATTTGCAGCAACGGCTGAAGCCACAGAAGAAGCAATTTATAATGCTATTTTCAAAGCTACAACTATAAAAAGTGACAGAGGAGTTCGAGAGGCAATCCCAATAAAAGATCTTATGCGTATTTTAAAAAAATATAACGCTTTGAACTGGGATAAAAATATTTCAATTAATTGAGCCCACTTGAAAAATTTACCTTGGTGTATTTTTCATGATATGGAATAACGACTTTATGATTTGATTATTAGCCCTTACACTTAATTTTCTGTTTTGTAATAAAGGTAATGAATGTGCAGCATTTTGATACGATCATTGTTGGCGGGGGTCATAATGGTCTGGTGTGCGCTAATTATCTTGGAAAAGCCGGTCAAAAAGTATTACTTCTAGAAGCGTCAGAACATCTAGGGGGCTTAGCGGCAACACGTGAATTTTATCCTGGTTTTAAAGCAAGCGTAGCTCATGCCATTAATCAGTTCCCAGAAAAAATTGTTTCAGATTTAAATTTAACTAAATTTGGTTATAAACAATGCACAGAGAGCATGAAAAATATTGCTCTTAATCTGAAGGGTGATCATGTAGTTGTTACACAAGACGGAATTTCAGGTGTACCTGATAAAGAAGTTGGGCAATATGATTTGTACATTGCTTCTTTAAAGCGATTTGCAAAAGCATTGCAGCCATTCTGGATGAAAACAATGCCTAGGATGGGCGGTAACACTCTTGCCGAAATACTGACTTTTGCTCAGATTGGTTTAAAACTTAAATTACTCGGTAAAAAAGACATGCGTGAATTACTTCGCGTGGTTTCTTTGCCTGCTAGAGATTTAATGGATGAAAATTTTGATTCGGAATTACTCAAAGCAACGCTAAGTTGGGATGCTTTGATTGGCTCGACACAAGCTCCTCGCTCACCGAATAATTCAATATTGACGTTATTGTATCGGATGACTGGAATGCATCACGGTCAATACATGATTCCAGAAGGTGGAATTAAAACATTAATAGATGCATTAACTAATGCTGCTATAGATGTTGGTGTCGACATTAGATGTGACTCAAAAGTAAATAAGATTTCTATTAAGGCTGATATGGATGGAGTCAGGGCTAAGGGTGTCGTGTTAAAAAACGGGGAAGAAGTTACGGGCGATCGTATTATTTCTGCATTGGACCCAAAGCAAACATTTTTTGATTTAGTGGGGGTCGAACATTTAGAAATTGAGTTTATGAATCGAATTAATCGTCTTCGGACAGATGGTTATGTAGCAAAGCTTCATCTCGCCTTATCTGATATCCCTAACTTTAATGGAATCGATATACCAAATAATCGATTTATCATCGCACCAAATATGGATGCTATAGAATTCGCTTGGGATGATGCTAAATACGGACAATGCCCAGAAAAACCAGTGATGGAAGTGATTGTTCCAAGCCTTAATAATTCTGCCTTGGCCCCGCAAGGGCAGCATGTCCTCTCTGCAAATGTTATGTATGTACCATATCGAAAAAAAGGAGGGTGGTCTGAAGAAGCGAAGAGTATTTTTATAAAGAAATTATTGACCACCTTGGATCAATATGCCCCTGATTTATCAGAGAAAGTTATCCATGCAGAACTTTTAACTCCAGCAGATCTTGAGAGAGATTGGCGAGTTACGGGAGGTCATTGGCATCATGCTGAGCTGGCATTGGATCAGATGTTAATGATGAGACCAACTTATGAAGCCGCTCAATATCAAACACCAGTGGATGATCTTTATATTTGTGGTGCTGGTTGTCATCCAGGCGGAGGCCTTATGGGTGCGGCTGGCCATAATGCAGCAAAAGTGATCTTAAAATGAAGAATTATGACGCAATTATTATCGGAGCTGGTCATAACGGCTTGACCAATGCAGCATATTTAGCAAGAGCGGATCTGAACGTTCTGGTTGTAGAAAAAAATGATTACATCGGTGGCGCTGCTGTTACTAGAGAAATACATGATGGTTGGTTTTATTCGAGCTGCTCATATGTTTGTTCGATGATGCGTCAATCTATTCATCGTGATCTTGATTTAACACGTCATGGGTTAATTTTAGTTCCATATCTAGGAACCGTAAATTTTGGTGATAATGGAGAGACTCTCTCTGCTTATCATGCTGAGGGACCTTACTATAATGAATTGAGATCTCACTCACCACATGATGCTGATGCGATGTTTAGGTTGCAGGCAGATCTTAATCGTTACGCTCAATTAATCCGTAAAACTCTTATGAGAACGCCACCAGATCCAACTTCATTAAAACCAAGAGACATCAAAGAGATGTTATTTTTAGCGAAAGAATTTGGAAATCTTGGTGAGAAGGAATTCTATGAATATGTGCGCTTTTTTACCATGAGCGCGGCTGAGTTTCTGGATGATTATTTCGAGAATGATCTCATTAAAGCGACCATAGCAGGTGCAGGAATCATTGGAACGGCTTTAGGAGTCTATTCACCCGGTTCAGCTTATATTTTATTGCATCACGTGATGGGTGATGTTGATGGGAGTATTGGTGCATGGGGGCTAGCACGTGGGGGAATGGGTGCAATCTCAAAGGCGATTGCTGGCGCACTAAAAGAAGCTGGAGGTGAGATCAGAGTCAACGCAGGAGTTCAACAAATTCTCGTAAAAAATGGCCGAGCAATCGGCGTTGTTTTAGAGAATGGCGAAGAAATAAACGCTTCAATCGTTGTGTCTAACCTTGATGCTAAACGTACTTTCACGAAGGTAATGGATAAAAAGGACTTGCCTGAAGGTATTTATGAAAAAGCTAAAAATTTCAAAATTAGAGGTTCGTCGGGCAAGGTTAATATTGCTTTATCTGCCTTGCCTAAATTTACTGGGCTGCCAGATAATAAATACATCAATAGGGGTGGGCAAGGTTTTTGTGGGTCGCTTGAAACAATGGAGCGGGCTTATGATTGCTGGAAGCGAGGTACATGGTCTGATGATCCCTTTATTGAATCAGTAATCCCTTCAGCATGGGATCCAACAGTGGCTCCACCTGGTAAGCATTGGATGTCTAATTTTATTCAGTATTGCCCGTCAGAGTTAGCGGATGGTCCATGGACACCGGAGAAACGCGATCAGTTTGGCCAAACCGTAGTCAATAAAATTGAGAGATACTCTCCGGGGTTTAAAGATTTAATTGTTCACATGGAGGTACGAACTCCATATGAAATTGAGAATGAGATTGGACTTACTGAAGGAAATATTTTTCAAGGTGAGTTAACTATTGATCAATTGTTGTTTAACCGACCTTTTCCTGGCTATTCTCAATATCGCATGCCAATAAAAAATATGTATATGTGTGGTTCTTCGACCCATCCAGGTGGAGGCGTTTCTTCATGTTGTGGCGTAAATGCTGCTAGGGAAATTTTAATAGATCTGAAAAAGCCAAATACTGTCCCTGAGGACGATTGTTATGATGAGTAGAGTATGACAACTGACCGTAAATTTGCCGATGAACGTCTTAAGTTATCTCCTTTTCATGATAGGCAGGCGGCATTAAATCTCCGAGATTCATGGTCTGTATGGAATGGTTATAAGTTTGCTGAGTATTATTATGACGCTGAGTACGAATATTTTTGTGTTCGCAATACATGTGGTACTTATGATATCTGTCCTATGCAAAAGTACTTAATTCAAGGAGATAATGCTGAGGCTATGTTGAATAGGATGGTGACACGCGATATCACTAAGCTGCAAGAAAATCGCGTCACTTATGTTTGTTGGTGTACCAATGAAGGACGTATGATTGATGATGGGACGATTTTTAAATTGGGTCCGAAGAAATTTATGCTTACTTGCGGCTCACCAAGTTTAGCTTGGCTTAAAAAAGCCAGTTTTGGTTTTGACGCAGTCGAAATTGAGGACATTACTGACACATTGGCAGCATTATCATTTCAGGGACCCACTACATTTTCTGTATTAAAAGCAATGGGTTTGAAAGGCATAGAAGATTTAAAACCTTTTCAAATAGGATATTTTGATTTCGCAGAGAGTGGGCTGATGATTTCTCGGACTGGCTTTACTGGTGATCTAGGTTATGAGCTGTGGATTCAAAATAAAGATGCTCTCGAATTATGGGATAAGCTCTATTCGATAGGAGAAGATTACGGTATTCAACCTTATGGTGAGTCAGCCACAAATATGGCCCGTTTAGAAGCAGGATTCATAATGCCTTATATGGAATTCAATGAGGCGCTTAAAACTGTTCATTATCAGCATGATCAGACACCTTTTGAACTTAATTTGGGTTGGTTGGTCGATTTTAATAAACCACTCTTCAATGGTCGTAAAGCATTGCTTTTGGATAAGAAAAATGGCCCTAAATACACACTCACAAAACTTGATATTGAAGGCAATAAACCCGCAGAAGGGTCTTATATTTATGGGGATAAAAAGTGTTCCTTAGAAATTGGTTATGTCACTTCTGCTATGTGGTCGCCAGCTGTTAAAGCCAATATTGCAATGGCCATGATAGAAACCGAGCATCTACAAGGTGAAATTTGGGCTGAAATATATTACGAGAAGGAATTACGACAATACGATAAAGTAGCTCGTTGTTCGATAAAAGAGAAACCATTCTGGGCTCCAAGTCGGGCTCGAATGACTCCCCCAGAAAATTATTAGTGGTCGCTTGCAAATAGATTAATGACCACTAGATTAGAATTTCGGCAAGTCCTAAAGATAGCTATTTATAGCTTATTGTTGGTTAATTTCATCCTTTATATAATCGATGATGTAAGGATTGCGTCATACACCATGAGAAATGGCGGCTCACTTCTTGAGTGGACGCGCGCGTTTGCTACTACCATAGATGTATCAGCGTGGCTTATTTTGCTTTTCCTCTTTGAGCTAGAAACATACTTGCTTTCAGATCAGACGTTGAGCCGACCTATGTTCATTAGGTTGATGTATGCAGTAAGGATATTCTGTTATGTATTTTTAGTTCATTCGGTGTATGCCTTTAGTGTGATCTATATTGATTTACTACAGGTTAACTTAATTCCAGATATATCTAATCTGTGTGAATTGGTGCCGATGGATCTTTCGTTTGTAAGGAATTTAGCTTATACAGAAATTGATTTAGAAAATTGCCTAACACTTTCATCGGGTGAGATTTTTTACTTTACCGAGCCTGCTCTGGTTGTATCGGATATCAGTGGTTTAAGGTTGGAGAAAAATCTAGCATTGGTTGATATATTAGAAGTCCTGGTATGGCTGCTTATATTGATGACTATTGAGATTATGGTTTGGTTGCAAGATCAATCAATTACACGAGGATCTCTAGTGTCCTTCATCAAAGGGGCAAAATACATACTTTATGGATCATTATGGTCTATGGCAGCCTATTGGGCTTATCTTGGTCATTATTATTTTGCATGGGATGAAGCTCTTTGGATTATAGGGTTTATATCAATAGAAATGAATGTGTCTGATTGGAAAAGAGAGATCGAAAAAAATACTAAATCTTAATAAAAATAAATAGCGTTTCAAATAATAAATTATAGGAGAATTTCAATGCCAGAAATAAAAGTACAGCATCAATGCGCGTCTAAAGATGATTTGGTTTTAACAGAATCATTTGGAGAAGCTATTGGACCTTTACCAAAACAAACCGATAGTGGTTTTTTTGAGGAGGGTAATTTAATCTCAGGGACTTGGGAGTGCGAGCCAGGTAAATTAGAATTGGCGCTTGAAGTGACTGAGTTTTGTCATATATTGGAAGGACATTGGGTGCTTACTTCGGAATCAGGTCAAGTTACCGAAGTTAAAGCAGGGGATAGTTTTGTTTTTCCGAATGGATGGAAGGGCGTTGCCGAAGTTAAACAAAAGTTGCGGAAAGTTTACATGATGATCCTTTAACTAGGGCGTATTTTTTATGGCGCCTGATCTTGTTAATGATTCTGTTTATAAATACGACCATTCTTCATTACAAAATGGACTTGCTCCATAAGACGGATATTTTTTAGAGGGTTACCTGGAACAGCAATAATATCGGCGATTTTGTTTTTAGTAATGCTACCACGAGTTTCTGCTATACCAAGAAATTTGGCAGCAGTACTTGTTGCTGATTGAATTGCTTCCATTTCTGGCATGCCTGCTTTCACCATAAGAGCAAATTCCTGAGCATTGTCTCCGTGAGCAGATACACCAGTATCCGTTCCAAAGACAATAGGTACACCATATTTATAAGCCTCAGCAAATGTATTAATTGCTATAGGACCTATTTCTGCTGCTTTTGGGCGTACCAAATCTGGAAAAAAACCATCAATTTTAGCTTTCTCTACAACCCAGCTTCCGGCGAGTAAAGTAGGTACAAAAACAGTACCACGCTGCTTCATGAGTCGCATAATATTTCGATCCATAAACGTACCATGCTCGATTGAAGTAACTCCAGCTATTACAGCACGCTTCATTCCTTCAGCTCCATGAGCATGCGCGGCCACTTTCATTCCATAGTCTTTCGCTGTATTCACAATTACAGTTAATTCTTCATCGGTAAATTGAGGATTCTGACCGCTTTTAGCTACACTTAATACACCACCTGTTGCTGTTATTTTAATCCAATCGGCACCTTCCTTATAACGCTGTCTGACTGCTTTTCTGGCGTCATCTTCGCCATTAATAATGCCATTCTTTGGTCCATGATCCCCCATAATTATTTTAGCCCAGCCATTAGTCGAATCTCCATGCCCTCCTGTTGAGCTCAATGTTTTTCCAGCAGTTAAGATTAAGGGGCCGGACACCACGTCATTATTAATGGCTTTTCTTAGAGCAATAGTGACATTGTAAGAATCTCCAAGATTTCTGACTACAGTGAATCCGGCTTCAAGTGTTTTCTTTGCATACATCGAGGCATTTAGAGCATAATCTGCCTCATTTAGAATAAACCGTTGCAGTTGACTTTTTGCATTATATTCACCGGTCAAATGGACGTGGGTATCCATTAAACCTGGCATGACAGTGCTTCCTTTTAGATTAATGACAGTATCATCATCAGTTGGAATTGAATATCCTGGCGCAATTTTGTTGATGATTTTTCCATTAATATGGATAGTCATATTGGATTGCATCTCATTAGATATGCCGTTGATAATATTGCCTGCATAAATCAGAGTTTCTGCAGTAAGGGTATTATTAATAAAAACAATCCCAATGATGCATGTAATTATTTTTATCATGGTGTAAATTCCTACATGGAGAATTAATTATTAGTAATATTTTTTAATTCTTATTAACCTAGCATGAGCCGCATAAAAAATCATAAAATAAAGGGGTAAGCAATGTCATCAAGCTCTTCAGTATCTCAAGAACAATGGTCATCTCGTTATGGATTTTTATTGGCTTCGGTCGGATTTGCTGTTGGTCTAGGGAATATCTGGCGTTTCCCCTATGTGACTGGTCAAAATGGCGGTAGTGCTTTTTTATTCATTTATCTAGCAGCTGCGTTAATTATTGGATTGCCATTACTCATTACAGAATTATCTATTGGTAGGCGAGGTAGGAGCAGCGCGCCTGGCAGTATCATAAATGTAGCTGAGACTAGTGGTGCATCGCGTTCTTGGGGGTTGGTTGGTAGTCTTGGGGTGTTTTGTGCATTTATCATCCTATCTTATTACAGCGTGATGTCAGGGTGGACTTTAGATTATTTTTTTCGTGCTGCTTCAGGTTCGCTTAATGGGATTACAGCTGAAGAATCCATTGAGATGTTCAGTGCTTTAAACAATAACCCTTGGAAGTTACTTTTTTGGAATACTGTGATTTATTTATTGGTTATTTTTGTAGTTCGGCAGGGTGTACAAGCAGGGATTGAGAGAGCAGTTAAAGTCCTAATGCCAGCTTTATTTTTTATACTCATTGTGATGATGGTGTACAGTGCTATTGCGGGTGATTTGATCGCCGCTACGCGTTTTTTATTGGAGCCGGATTTTTCCAAAGTTACGTCTAGCATGATTCTGCAAGCCGTCGGTCAAGCTTTCTTCTCTATTGGCATTGGTTGGGGCACATTAATTGTGTTTGGCTCATATTTACCCGATGATGTTTCTATTCCTAAGTCTGCAACGATTCTGATTTTTGCCGATACAACGGTGGCATTATTAGCAGGCTTTGCAATATTTCCTTTGGTATTTGGTTATGGATTAACGCCAACAAGTGGCGCAGGATTAGCTTTTGAGACACTCCCACTGGCTTTTGGTCAAATGCCTGGCGGAGCATTTTTTGGTGCGCTATTCTTCTTATTACTTATAACAGCCTCTTTATCTTCATGTATTGGTATAGCTGAAAGTGTGGTGTCCTGGGTCAATGATAAATGGCAAATTCAACGCGGTAAGGGTATTTTATTAACCGCTTCAATGGCATGGATTTTAGGGATATTCACGATTTTATCTTTTGGGGAATGGTCGGATTTTTATCCATTAGAGTTTATTCCATTGTTTGCTGGCAAGACGATTTTTTATTCATTGGATTTTTTAGCTGCCAATATTCTATTGCTTATTGGCAGTATGCTATTGGCGGTATTTTTTGGTTGGTTTGCCTCTAAGCAACTCAAATTAGATGAGATTGGAGTTGAGATAAGCCGTTGGTTTGATTTCTGGCACTTTATGATTCGCTTTATTGTTCCAATGGTCTTATTTATAATCCTAGTAATGGCTTTTATGGAATAAGAGTGTATGACAAATCTAGTTATTGGCGCTGGCTTAATTGGCATTACCAGTGCTTATGAATTATTAAAAAGGGGGCAATCAGTAACTTTGCTGGAAGAATGTGAGGGGCCGGCTCTGGGTACGAGTTTTGCAAATGCAGGCATGCTGACACCATCCATGTCTGACCCTTGGAATAGTCCTGGAGTTTACAAATATTTGGTCAAATCACTGTTTAATCCAAGCGCCTCAATGCGCCTTAGATTGCATGCAATACCGTCACTTATAGGATGGGGTTCGAAGTTCCTACGTTATTCGTCTAAGCATTATTTTCAGGCCGCACTTAAAGATAATTATAATCTTACCTGTTATTCACTGCGAAAAACTCAAGAAATTGCAGAGAAATATGACCTTCAATATTGTCGTGATACCAACGGTACCTTAAGTATATTTAATACCCATGAAGATTTCTCTGTTAAAGAGAGCCTTTATCAATCATTACAAAAATCGGGTTTAAAGTGCTCGATATTATCTCCAAGTGAAATTATTTCTTTGGTACCCTCATTGGCACCAATTCATTCAAAATTGTATAAAGGTATTCATTATTATCAAGATGAATCTGGCGATGCTTATCTTTTTTGTAAAGAACTCTTAGCCAAATATCTTGCAGCGGGTGGTCAAATAAAATACGGAATATCTGTCAAATCTTTGGCGGTTTCTAGGAACAAAATTATTGGTGTCAATACTCAGTCTGAATTTATACCGGCAACACAAGTGGTGGTAGCTTCAGGTGCAAATAGCCCAGCTATCCTTAAATCGGTAAATGTAAATTTAGATGTTAAGCCTGCCAAGGGATATTCGCTCACGCTAAATGTCGATGGGGTTTCGGGTTTACCATCATTGCCCGTATTGAATGATGCTATGAATGTTGTAATCACTCCGCTCGGAGATCGTTTGCGCATAGTCGGTACTGCAGAGTTTGCTGGATTTGATTTATCTATTGATAACGCAAGAATAATGCAACTTTATGAGATGTTTGAATTTATGTACCCAGAGATTGCCTCTCAAGTCGACCGAGAATCTGCTTTACCTTGGGCTGGCTTAAGACCTATGAGTTGTGACGGCAAACCTTTTATTGGAGCTTGCAAAATAAAAGGTTTGTATATTAATAGCGGGCAGGGCCCACTTGGTTGGACATTAGCTATGGGTTCGGCAAATATACTTGCTGATATCATACTTGGATCTCCTACTGAGATTGATGCCAAACCATTTTCAATGCTGCGATCCGATAGGGATATATCCGTTTAGATTATTTTGTTACTTTTGTGTTCCATAAAGATACGGCTAGTAAGAGTGAAATTACAGAAGAGCCAACCCAAAAAAGAATGACGTCATCGAAACTATAAATTCGCGTATCCTGAACCATCTGGATATTCTTGCTGATTAAGGTAGCGCTAATATTTTCTTGTATCGCCGCTCCCACATAACTAAATATCCCGACAAAACCCATAGCCGCCCCTGTGGCCCCTTTGGGCGCAATGTCAACTGCAAACAGACCTCCTAGTGATGCCATTAAACCGCTGAGAGTGAAGCCATAACAGGTAAAAGCTAAAATTTGCACCAATTCATTAGTGGGGCCGTAGAAAATTAATAGCAAGGCTCCTATCTCAATGATGGCAAAAATTAAATTTGCCGGTGGCCGTCTAGCATTAAAAAAATTGTCAGAGATAAAGCCATAAGCAATGGACCCGAAAATTCCAGCAAAAGTATTAATACTGAGAAAAAAAGCAGCTTCGGTTAACGAATAACCTCGTGCTTCTTGAAGGTAGAGTATTCCCCAGCTATTGATGGCGTAGCGAGTGACATACATCATGGCACTGGCTAAGGCCACTATCCAAATAGCCTTGATGCCAAACATTATTTTTTGAGTTGCCCAAGTGGGGCGTTCATTTTTTATCTTTTCATTTGCTTCTTTTTTCCATGTATTGATTGATGGAAGACCTAGCGTTGAGGGCGCATCTCTGAGAAAAGAAAAAGCCCATGCTGCTACCCCAATACAAAGAATTCCGGGAGTGATAAAGCCCCATTGCCAGCCATAAGCCGCAACAATGGCCGCTATAATATAGAAAGTAATACCCTCACCTATAGAATGGGAGGCATTCCATATCCCATAACAACGCCCTCGCTCTCGGTAACTAAACCAATTGGTAATAGATACGACTGATGCAGGAGCTGCCATCCCCTGGAAGAACCCATTCAACAACCAGAGTAGGATTGCTAACCATAAATAAGTTGAAACTCCCATAATAATATTGATTAAGGCGGCTATAAATATACTCAATGAAAAGAAAATTCTGGGAGAAACATAATCTGCAAGAAAGCCATTAATAAATTTACCGCAGGCATAACCATAAAATAAAGCGGCCCCAATCATACCTAACTCATCTATGGAGAATATACCGGCATCAATCAGCGGTTTCTTTACTATGGATAAACCGAGTCTACAGGTATAAATGAATCCATAACCGAGTGTAATTGCCAGCATCACTCTGATTCGATGTTTACGATAAAGAAGATCAATGTCATTTATTGTCATGGCTGAATCTCTATAGGGACTGCTATTCTGTTATTACAATAGCATCATAAAGGTTATCGTTAACATTGTATTTGTGCATCTTTTAGAAATACTATTTTACAGCTGATATAATAAGATACTCTGAATTTTTTAGGATATATTGATCAATCTCCGATAAAATAGATCAGTATTTATGTTTTTATTATAATGATATAAAGCAAAATAATATCAACCACTACCATCTTGATATAACTGATAAAATAGGAAATTAATGCAATTACCGGCCGATAGAAAAAACGCATATAATTACGAGGAACTGCTCAGCTGTGCTAATGGAACGTTGTTTAGCCCTGACAGTGGCAGATTACCTCTACCGGATATGCTAATGACTGATAGGATTAATCTTATCTCAAATGAAGGCGGTAAATACGACAAAGGTGTTATTGAGGCAGAGTTAGATATAAATCCAGATATGTGGTTTTTTCAATGTCATTTCGCTGGAGACCCGGTTATGCCAGGTTGTTTAGGCTTAGACGCATTATGGCAATTAGTAGGATTTCATTTAGTGTGGTTGGGTTATGAAGGTCGTGGGCGTGCTTTGGGAGTAAATAAAGTAAGGTTCACGGGTCAAGTATTACCGACTTCGAAATTGGTGACGTTTAGGCTGGATTTTAAACGCTTTATTACTCGCAAACTTATATTGGCTATTGCGGATGGCTCGGTCTTGGTGGACGGAAGGAAGATATATGAGGCTGAAGATTTGCGTGTGGGTTTATTTACTTCAACTGAGAATTTTTAAGGATTAATTATGAGGCGAGTGGTAATTTCTGGTCTTGGTATAGTGTCTTGTTTGGGAAACTCAAAAGCAGAAGTGCTTGATTCTCTCCGAGCTGGCCGTTCAGGTATTTCGTTTAATGAAGCTTATAAAGAGAGCGGCATGCGAAGTCATGTTTCTGGCGGTATTAATATAGATATCAATGAAATGATTGATAGGAAAATACGTCGTTTTATGGGCGATGCTGCGGCTTACGCTTATTTAGCTATGCAGCAGGCTATTGATGATGCGGGATTAAAGGACGAAGAAGTATCTCATCCAATGACTGGATTAATAGCTTCTTCGGGTGGCGCTTCAAGTGCAAATATAGTTGCTAGCTCAGACATAATGAGAGCTAAAGGGGTGCGAAGAATAGGTCCTTATATGGTTCCTAGAACAATGGGCAGTACTGTTTCAGCATGTTTGGCAACACCTTATAAAATAAAAGGTTTGAATTATTCAATAACATCAGCATGTGCCACCAGTGCGCATTGCATTGGTGCGGGGATGGAGCAAATTCAAATGGGCAAACAAGATATTATTTTTGCTGGAGGAGGCGAAGAAGAGGATTGGAGTTTGGCATGTATGTTTGATGCAATGGGCGCTCTCTCGACAAAATATAATGAAAACCCGGAAACAGCTTCTAGGGCTTATGATGTTAATCGTGATGGTTTTGTTATCGCTGCGGGGGCTGGAATGCTGGTTCTTGAGGAACTTGAGCACGCAAAAGCACGCGGAGCGAATATCTATGCTGAATTGGTTGGTTATGGTGCAACCTCTGATGGTTATGACATGGTAGCCCCTTCTGGTGAAGGAGCGATACGATGCATGCAAATTGCAAAAAGTACTGTGGATGGTCCGATTGATTACATCAATACTCATGGCACGAGTACTCCAGTCGGAGACACCACTGAATTAAAAGCTATGCGAGAGATATTTTCAGGCAAGGTGCCTTATTTTTCTTCGAGTAAATCCATGTGCGGCCATTCACTGGGTGCAACGGGTGTCCAAGAAGCAATACATTGTCTCATGATGCTTGAAAATAACTTTATTGCACCATCAATTAATGTGGTGGATTTTGATCCTGAGCTTGATGGCATGCCGCTCGTCACCGAACGCTTAGATAATGCTGGTATCAAAACAGCAATGAGCAATAGCTTTGGTTTTGGCGGAACAAACGCCACTTTAGTAATGCAGAAAATAACTTAATTTCTTGAGATAAATGATGTCAATTGAACGTATTAAGGATGACAAAGCCTTTGATGGCAGTGTCGAAGTTTACCGTCACTCATCAAAAGTAAATAATTGTAGTATGCAGTTCTCTGTATTTCGTCCACAGCAAGAGCAAAATACCAATGTGCCTATGCTAACCTGGTTATCCGGTCTGACGTGCAACGAAGATACTTTCATGTTCAAAGCGGGTGCATTAAAGATGGCTTCAGAGTTAGGAATAATGATTCTGGCGCCAGATACAAGTCCTCGTGGCGACAATGTACCTGATGATAATGACGGAGCTTATGATTTTGGTTTAGGAGCTGGTTTTTATGTCAATGCAACAGAATTACCCTGGCAGGCTAATTATAATATGTATGATTATGTGACTGCAGAGTTACCGAGTATTGTTTCCTCAAATTTTAATGTAAATAAGAATCGTCAGGGGATTTTTGGTCATTCTATGGGAGGCCATGGCGCACTGACAATTGGCTTGAAAAATCCAGATTTATATAGATCTATCTCGGCATTCGCACCTATTTGTAATCCAGTAAATTGTCCATGGGGTAAAAAGGCTTTTGGTAATTATTTAGGTAATGATCATTCTAAATGGAATGCACACGATGCCACTGAAATTGTTATAGCAGGTAATTACGATTTTCCACAGAATCCAATACTCATTGACCAGGGGCTTGATGATGAATTCTTTGAACGTGAATTAAGTACTGATAGATTTGAGCAAGTTTGTAAAGATAAGCAACTTGCCATTAATTTACGCCGGCACGCTGATCATGGGCATGGATATTATTTTATTTCTACTTTCATCGAAGATCACCTCAGACATCATGCGAATTTTTTATGTAATTAAAACTATATTTCGGCTATCCAGTCATTGGTTATAGATATGTCATTGCAGTTTATGCTTGTTTTCATTTCACTTTCATTGGTCGTTTTTTTTCTGTATTTATATATCAGTAGTAGCGTTTCATTTGACAGGCAAAAGAATCATACTCGAGCTGCATTAGCGCTTCCTAGTCATGATCAAATAGAAAATTGCTTTTCTCTTTGTTCGATAACAACCAAGGAGTTATGTTTTAGGGCGCGAGTATACAACTTGCATGGTAAGGGCGATGCTATAATTTTATTGCACGGTTTCCCTCAATCATCAATATCCTGGCAAGCTTTCTTCGATGCTGCAAAAAATCTGGATTATAAAATTATCGCTTTTGATCAAAGAGGTTATAGTCCTGGTGCAAGATTAAAGAACATTCATGATTATACTACCGCTAAATTGGTTGAAGATGTCTTTTCCATTGCTGATGCATTAAATATCCAGCGTTTTCATCTTGCCGGTCATGATTGGGGTGCGGCAATTGGATGGGCGGCAGTAATGTCACAATCAAAAAGAATTTTATCTTGGACAGCTTTATCTATTCCCCATTCACTGGCATTTTTTGAGGCGCTTCGTAATGACAAGGAACAAAAGAAGAAGAGCCGTTATATTATTTTATTTAGAATGCGATGGTTGCCTGAACTGCTATTAACGGCCGGAAGATTATTCATCTTAAAATCATTGATGTTTCGTTGGATGCCGAAATTACACGGACAAGAATACTTAGCTATTCTCTCTGAACCGGGCGCCCTCAGTGCCGTTTTAAATTGGTATAGAGCGATGGGGGTGGGTGAAAAATTTTCCTATAACGCTGACATTAATGTACCGGTATTGTTTATCTGGGGAAATCGTGATCCCGCCGTAAGTAGAAGATCTGTCTTTTTGCAAGACCAGTATATTAAAGGAATTTATAAGAAAATTGAATTAGATGCTGGTCATTGGTTGCTTGAGCGGAGAACAGATTTGGTGGTACAAGAGATGTTAAAGCACATTGGCGGCGCATCAAAAAATTAGATACGCAGATTATCAAAAATATTTTTATTGTCCTCTATAATTCGTTCGGTTACTTCGGCTTCAGGATTACGAGACCAATCATCTTTTTGGCCTGAGCCGCCGAGAAGTATTTCTCCTTTTCTGGGAAACATATAGGTGACATCTGTGCCACCACCGACAGTCAGGTAGTCAATAGCTGGATCAGGTGGGATAAAAACTAACTGACCTTTTACGGGGGTTAATTCTTCATCCTCAAATAATGCTTTAGATCCAAGGCCTGTGCAATTAAAAATGGTATGTTCTTTAAGCGAAAGAATGTCATCCAAATGGGTAAAATTTCGGATTTTAAAGTGACCGCCTGAGAGAAGAAAGTCATCGCGAACACGTCTTAAGAATGTTGCTGGCTCGATCATCATAGTAACTGTTCGCTTAACGAAAGGAACAGGGAACGGATGTTCATGCGGTTTAAGGTTTGCAATTGAGGAGAATAGTTCGGGAAGCTCTCTAAGATAATACGGCTCTTCATTTTGATTGTTACTTAGATAGTAATTTTCAAGAAAACGAATTCCATAATTAGCTCCACTTAAATTTTGATAAGCATGATGGGAGATTCGGGAAGCATATTTGTATTGTTCTTCAAAAGCTTTGGATGCAACTCCTTCTTCGAACACGCTAGTAGGCGCCCATTGACCGGCTCCCACATTGGACACTGAGTGCCGTGTAATGTCACGAGTATAGATGGTGACATCCCAACCAGCATCTTGAAGTAACCTGGCAGTGGTAAGGCCCATTATTCCACTTCCTATCACAGCGGCTTGATTAATAGGAAGTCCTGCTGCTTGATGCACGGCCAATGCGGATGAACCCCATGACAATGAAATACCACCTCCACCATGACCGTAATTATGGACGATATTTTTCTTATCGTACTCTTCTCGCTTTACTACAAAACCAGAGGGTCGATAGGGCCTTAAACCCACGATAACACGTACTATTTTATCGCGAGTTATGCGTGGTGCAAAAAATGGTGTTCTAGAATGAGGGCGCTCATAATTCTTGTTTAATATTGTAGATATTTTAGAACAAGCACTTAAGGATGAGAGTGCACCTACTGTGCCAAGTGTTTTAATTACTTGACGACGAGTAGGGTTATTTTTTGGCGTTTTATTAGTAATATCCATATTTTCAGCGATCCTAGATTATTTGTTTATAAATTAATTTATATTGATTAAACTGCTTTATCAAATTAAATGATAATCTTACATTATGTTCACATATATAGATCCTGAAGTCCGCGGCCGTTTATTGGAAAGAGGTAAACTGGTTACAATCAATTACGATGGCAATATTATTGACTCAAATTCAAATTTTGAGAATGAAAGTCATGCAATCAGCATTCTTGGCCCAATTCCATTACCTATGTCAAATGTGGGAGTTGAGTATAATGTCGATTGGTACGCTTGTGTGCGTCATACTGAGCTCAACAAAGTCGAAGAGTTGGCTAATGAGTTACGCCACAGTGATGGAAAAAATTCATTTGCCATTTTAGCTTCTTCTATGGCGATAAACAGTGTTCTGATCATGGGGGATAGTTCAAAATGGCAGAATCCATTAATTCGAGTTCATTCTAGCTGCTTAACTGGAGATGTTTTTGGTTCCGGAAGATGTGAGTGCGGCCCACAACTTGATAAGTCCTTAGAGAAGATTAAAAATGATGAAGCGGGTGGTATGGTGATTTATATGTCGGGTCATGAAGGAAGAGGAATTGGCTTATGGGCAAAAGCAGCCACTTATTTATTACAAGATGATGGTGAAGACACTTATCAAGCAAATCGCTCACTAGGCTTGGAAGATGATTCTCGGGATTTTTCAGATGCAGCTATTTTAATAAAATATTTTCATGGCAAACAATCTTTTCGGTTAATGACCAATAACCCGAAAAAAATTGATGATTTAACTGCATTTGGTTTAAAAGATATTATTCCTGTCAAGCATCTTATTGGTGTCACAGATAAGAATAGAAATTATCTGTCAGCTAAACAAAATTGGGGTCATCGCTTGGATGATGATGATCTTAAGAATAAATAATTATTGACGCCAAAGCCTATTATTTTCTGGATTATCTTCATAATCAGATCTGAACGGATTGATATCTATTCCACCACGTCTATTATAACGAGCATAAACTGTTAATTGATCAGGTTGACAGTATTTTTTAATATCAAGGAAGATTTTCTCGACGCATGCTTCGTGAAAGTCGTTGTGCCCTCGATAAGAATTAATGTAACTTAATAATCCACCGCAATGAATTTTTCCCCCTTTATATTTTATAATGATGGTGCCGGTATCCGGTTGATTGGTTACAGGACAATTGGTTCTTAATATCTCTGAATAAAGCACTTCCTCTGTCTGTGTATTATTATCAGTTCTGAGTGCATCAACCATTATCTCTGAATGAGAAAAATCGGCATCCTCATGATCGATAGAATATCCTTCCACTGAGCTGATTTGATTTCTTCCATTGTTATCATTTGTATCAAATGAAGCTGTTATATCACATTTAGTCAGTTGGGATAAATCTCTTTTAATAAGATCGATAACCTTAGATGTAGATTGGTATTGATCGTTAGAAAAGCTATTCAAATAGAGTTTCAACGATTTGGATTCAACAATTTTCTCTGAAGCAGAAGAAAAAGTAAGGGTGAGCTTTCCTATGACCGGCCTTCCTGAATTGTCCAACCAAGAAAATTCCCATGCATTCCAGATATCTATACCATGAAATACAGCAGTTTCATTAGCCATGTATTGATCACGACTGTCTTTTCTGTCTATCGCAAAAAGTAGATCGGGTGTATATATATCTGGATAGCTTGTATCTTTTCCAAGAGGATTATCATTCAATACAATATGCCCTTTTAAAAGCGCGGAGAAGTCAATGTAACATCAGCATTTGCCCAAACAATGTCAAAGCGTTGTTGGATCTCGCTGGAATCTTTATTTTGTGCTTTTAATGCATCAATTAATCCATACATGGCCCAACCATTTCGCGGATATCTTGTGAGATTTTCTTTGAAGACTCTCTCGGCCTCACTCGCATTTCCCGATGCTAATAAAGCTTTACCAAGAGAGAGTCTAGTAGGGTAATACCAGAAAGGTGGTTCCGTGTATGGCAGTTCATCTTGAACTGTAACCGCTTTAGTGAATTGTTCAATGGCCTCAGTGGTGTTATCTTCAGCCATCGCTATCTCCCCCAATGCTAGTGAATCTGCAATATCTAAAAGCATTGAAGCAGGGTAATAGATGGAATCAAGATGCAGGACATCGTCTGTATTTTTATATGCACCAAGCATAGCTTGTTCTTTTTTTGCCATTGTTAATTCACCGGTATTAGCAAAAGCAATCGCTCGTGTGTAATGCCAAATCCCATTTGCATACTCCAGTCTTTCTGCTGGAGCTGGCTGTTGCAATACCTCATTCCAGCGACCAAATTGCACTAAAGATTGCATTGGAATAGTTTTAAAGAACTCTACTCCTGGAAATTGATCAATCATTTCTATTCGGACATTCTTGGCCACTTTTTCGCCGGCTTCAATAGCTACTTTACTTCTTCCTTCCATGCTTGATGAGGCCCATAAGAAGTGAATGTTATGAGGATAATAGGCGGCAGGATAGAAACCTTGGGCATTACAAGCAGCGATATACGCCTCATCAACTGCAGCGGCCATTTCATTAGATTTAGAGGCGTCAGCATACCGACCTACGCGCCAATAGATGTGAGAAGGCATATGCACAAGATGTCCTGCACCTGGCACTAAATCGAGCAAGATATCGGCTGGTGCTTCAGCTCTTTCTGGCTTTGAAGATGATTCAACTGCATGAATATAAAGGTGAATCGCCATGGGGTGCGCTGGATTTCTGGCTAATACCTCTTCAAGTTTATCGATAGCTTCAACAGTGAGTGGTTTGGGGTTGTCTGCATCAATCCAATAGTTCCATGGCATGGTATTCATGAGTGATTCTGCAAATAGAGAAGCCGCATCATCATCATCCGGATATTTTTGTGATAAAGAGCGCATCGCGTTTGCATAAGCTTGATCAAGTGGAGCTCTCGCTGAGGAAAGGTCACCATTGTATCGCTTTGCTAACGCATCGATATAATCACCTTCTTTTTGTGAGGCGCTATCTTTAAGTAACAGAGCTTTTTGTATGGCAGTAAAAGCGGCTTCACGCTCATGATCTGCCATAATGACCGCACCATTACTGGTTACATTGATATTAGGCCCAAGTGCTAATGCCTCGCCCCAATAACACATAGCACAATCAGGGTCCAAAGTCTGAGCAGCTCTAAAAGAACGAGCTGACTCAGCATGATTGAATGCGAAGTCAATTGTTAAGCCTTGATCAAAGTATCTCTGTACATAAGGATCTTCAGTGGTTATCGGGTGTGCGTGGTTACCCATGTCTTCAAAAAGAGGTGCACCGGCACGTGTCACTAGATCATTTAAGCTTTCTTCGGAAGAGCAGCTTCCAATAAACACTGAGGTTAAGATTAATAATGTGGTTTTAAATTTATTCATAGTATTTCCATATAATCGAGGGATTCATTAAGGGCAATGCGTTTATTATTCTAAGTCAAGTATTAGATCCCATTCTTTTTTTTCCACTGGAATGACAGACAATCGATTACCTCTTTGGTTTAATCGAAAATCTTGTAATTTTTCGTGTTCTTTTAATTCTTTTAGAGAAATTTCGCGTTTTAGTTTTCGTTTATATTTTACATCAACAAGCAACCAACGCGGATTAGCGGGGTCACTTTTGCTATCATAGTATTTCGATTTAGGATCAAATTGAGTTACATCGGGGTAAGCTTCACTCGCTATAGTCATTAATCCAGTGATTGCAGGTATTTTGCAGTTAGAGTGATAAAAAAAAGCAATGTCACCTATTTGCATTTGGTCACGAAACATATTCCTAACTTGATAGTTTCGAATACCATCCCACGGTTCTTGCTTGTCTCTTTTCAGATCATCGATACCATAGACATCGGGTTCTGATTTCATTAACCAATAAGCCATTTCTTACCTATAAAGATTTAACAATTAATTATGTCGCATTTCTTAATACATACGTCTTTATAAGCAATATACAATCAAGGAGTTTTTTTTTAAAGTTTTAAGTGGTTTTCGCTTATTTAGAATTTAAACTCTAAATCTATTTGTACACGATTATAATCAATTCGCTCTGTTTTTGATGGCTTGTAATTTGATACAATAAACGCTCCACTAAGAGTCATATTATCCTTCAATGTGTATCTGGTTCTAATGAAATGTCCTTTTGAATCGGTATGTCCTCCTGCAAAATCTGAATCTGAAAAAGATCCTAATACTGCATTTTTTTCAGTGTTTTGATAAGTATAACTAAATTGTTTATCACCGCGTTTCTTGGATGAGCCGACTTTGATCCCCCATGAATGAGCTTTGTTTTCATCGGTAACAGCGGAATTATTTATTACTTCAAGATGCAAGATAACAGGTAGTTGAGCTAATTCAGTCTTAATTTCAGAAAAAAATTCATATAATTTATAATCAAAAAGGTAATTCCCATCTAAGTCTAAACTATTTCCTTTTGCCTTATAAAAAGGCAAACTACCATAGGCTTTTTTATAGCCATGGTATCCAATGCCAGCAATCATTGAGGTTGTATTGTTGAGTCTAAAATCTTTACCCGCTTGAAAAGACTGCAGAATTGTATCGTTTCTCTCTAGGTCCTGGTCGATTATGATATAAGCGCCATTAAAAAATGTACTATCAACCTCATAATTGACAAATATTCCTTCTGGATTTAGATCGTTATCCCATAAAAGATTATTTTCACCTGCAGTAAACCATGGCATTTTCATTTTACCACCCATGATTTGTAATTTTTCATTAACCTTCCAGTTAACATAAGCTCTTCCAATACCTATCTCTTTTCCTGAGGTGCTTTCACCAAAAGTTTGGTTAGATGAAACAGGGTCATCAATACCAGTTTCAAATCTAAGAAATAATTCAATATTTTCAGAAATGGTTGTGGATAGACTTAGTCTTGCTCTATATCTTTCACGTTCATTATTATTACCAGGGTTTTTATAGATGCCGTCCCAACGAAGACGGGCATCTCCTTTGAGTGAAATATTGTCATACCATTTTGGTGTAACTGTATCAGCAAATAAAAGATATGGATTGAATAAACAAGTTGTAAGCACCGCAATTAATGCAAACAACTTAAACTTTTTCATTAGCTAAAAATTCCCTTCATTGTAAAGAAGAAAATAATGGATAACCCCGCACCAACTGGCAAAGTAACAATCCAGGATATAATTATTCTTCCAACGACATTCAGATCGATAGCCGAAAGTCCTCTAGCAAGACCCACGCCAAGAACAGCACCTACCAGTGTATGTGTGGTTGAGATAGGAAGACCAGTTCCAGACGCCAGGACAACGGTTGTTGCAGCTGCGAGCTCTGCTGCAAAGCCACGACTGGGCGTGAGTTCGGTAATATTTTTGCCAATTGTTTCAATGACCTTGTAACCAAGCATTGCTAAACCGGCGATGATGCCTATACCGCCAACTAGAAGTATCCACCAAGGCATAACCGATTTAGATGCAATTTCTCCTCCAGATTGAACAACACTGACTATTGCTGCAAGAGGACCCACAGCATTTGCAACATCATTCGAGCCATGAGCAAAAGCCATCGCACAAGCGGTAAATACCATCAATACGGCAAATACACGCTCAACCCCATCAAAGGTAATACCTCCTCTTTGCTCTTCAGTATTTTGTACTCTTCTGAGAAAAACAGAGCCCAAAAGGGAAATAGCGATACCAATCATAGTTGAGTATTGTAAACTCTGGATGAAATTAAGATCTAATCCTACGTGTTTCAAACCTTTCAATAAGGTAACCATAGAGATGACAAAACCGACTAAAAACATATACCCAGGCACATATTTTTTAGCATTTTGAAAGGGATTATCAGTATTTAAAATAAGATGTTGAACAGTTCTGAAAATTAAGAAAGACAGTGTTCCTGCCATTAAGGGTGAAACGATCCAACTTGATACTATTGATGTTACTTTTCCCCAGCTTACCGCGTCAACACTAATACCTACAGCGGCAAAACCAACAATTGCACCAACAATAGAGTGTGTCGTAGAGACAGGCCAACCGTTATAGGAGGCAATAAGTAGCCATGATCCAGCCGCTAGTAAGGAGGCAAGCATTCCAAATACTAGTAATTCTGGCGTGTTTGCTAGTAAAGATGGATCAATAATTCCTTTTCTGATGGTTGAGGTGACTTCACCGCCAGCCAAATAAGCGCCAGCAAATTCAAATATACAAGCTACTAGGATGGCTTGAGAAAGTGTCAGCGCTTTTGCACCGACAGAGGTACCCATGGCATTCGCAACATCATTAGCTCCAATACCCCATGCCATAAAAAAACCAAATACGCAGCCACTAATAAGGAGATAGGGCCCATAATTAATAATAATATCCATTTACATTTTTCCTTTTTTAGCGTGATGCAATAAGGGAGATTCGATGGCCAACTTGCTCTGCTATATCGGCAAGCTCTCCGATCTTGTTAATGACACTGTATAAAAACATCACATCAATTGGTGGAAGGTTTTTTTCGATGACAAATAATTGCGATCTGAGCATAATTTCAGTTTCATCGCAGTGATCTTCTAGGGTATCTAATTGATGAATTAACTTTTGCATCTCATCAGCTGCATTTCCACCGAAAGCGAATTGAAATAATTCATTGATATGATTGGTAGCATTAGAGGCAACTTTGCATATTTCAGCCGCTTCAGTGGCAAATTGCATGAAGGTTGCAGCTATTTCAGTAGGGATTTCCATTTTTCTACCAATCATCAGTCCCGAGATGCCCTTGACTGTGTTCGGGATTTCGTCAGCACGTTTTACCAGCTCCAAAACATCCTCTCTTGGGACGGATAAAAATATACTTTTGGGGACAAGACCTCTAGTCTCGGCCTTCAGGGCGTCAGCATCATGCTCAAGATCAACTATTTTCTTTCGTGATTGAATTGCTTTTTTCCAATCCAAATCTATTACAGATCCGAGAAAAAGTAAGAGCTCATCTGCACTCGCTTTAGCTTTTTCCATATGTTTTTGGATAGGGCCAAAAGGAGACTTTTTGATTAAATCAGAAATTCTGTCCATATTTATTATCCTTGATATTTTTGATGGCTTCTTTATCCGATGAAGTCATGGTTACGCGATAGTCTTCGTTTGTAAAATTATATTGAAGTGTTGAGAGTAGATCAGCTTCATCTACAACAATTAGAATATGAGGTTTCATAGGTTATTTTGGACTTGCATGAAAGTTAGTTTTAAGTTCAAAGTAATTAATATATATAGCATCATAACCGTTTAATTTTATGGCATAAACCAATATTTTGTGTAAGCATATAAACATAATAGCGATTAATAAAATAAAATAATAACAAATAAAAAAATGTAATTTGAGATGTTAGAAGAGCTGACTAAAAAGATTCAGGTAGCTGTTAGTAAAAAAGCGGCTTTTGGTTTTAATGTGCGTTTTGATTTGGATGAAGGTGAGAGCATTTATGTTCTTGCTCAATCTGAACCTGTACAGGTTAGCAGTGCGAAGGATCCTGCTGATACTGTTTTTAAAGTAAGTAATGCTAATTTAGATGCTATGCTCGATGGAAAACTGTCACCCATGAGTGCTTATATTACTGGCAAGATGAAAATTGAGGGCGATATGGGCAAAGCAATGCAATTAAGCTCAATGTTTGGTTAGCCGTAATAACTGGTTTATATTTAAATTTTCACGACTCTTTCCGATATTATTGCATCGATGTACTCTCTTCTTTCACACTGAGCGCAAATACCAACTGTAATCTATATCGCTGATATTATTATTAAATTCCGATTCCTCGAAGCGCCTGTTAGCAATAAAAGTCTTGCAGAACTCTCCACCCAGGTAGTTTGGTAGTATTTTGCTGTCTTCAAATTCATCGATTGCTTTGTTCCAACGATTAGGGATTTCTTGGTTGAGTGATATTACCTCAAATTCTTGGATCATTTTTCCAGGATTGCATTGATGCGTTATCCCATAGTGAACTCCAGAAAGTATCGCAGCCGCTACAAGATATGGATTCGCATCTGCACCAGAAACTCGATGCTCAAACCTTAGATTTTTGGCATCTGAAATTGGAATTCGAAGTGATACATTCCGATGATTAGCGCCCCAATTTGGCTCAACAGGTGCAAACATTTCTGGCCTTAGTCTTCTGTATGAATTGGCATTGGGAGCAAAAATTGCAGTTGCTGCACCCATCGTTTCCTTGAGTCCGCCGATGGCATACCTTAGATTGTCAGAATAAGGTGGTTGGGCCCGTTCTTTTTTATTTTGTGAGAAATAATTGTTACCATCCACATCAATAAAGCTCATGTGCATATGCAATCCAGAACCAGATTCTTCTGCAAAAGGCTTGGCCATGAAGCAAGCTACAAAATCATGTTGACGAGCTATAGCTTTGATAGCTCTTTTTAAAAGCATGGCATGATCACAAGCAAGTAAAGGATCGTCAATATGGTGAAGATTGATTTCAAATTGACCTGGTGCGTATTCTGAAATGGCAGTTCCAGCCGGAATATTTTGTTTTTCACAGGCCGCATAGAGATCGTTTAAAAAGCCTTCAATATCCCATAGATCGTCAGGATGATAGCATTGAGGCCCGGGTTGCGGTCTGCCAATACCTGGAATTAAAGAGGTTTTTGGAGTAGGTCTGTCGCTATTAGCATCTAGCAGATAAAATTCCAGTTCTGCTGCCATGACAACTGTTGGTACTAATTCTTCAAGCTTTGATAAGGTTTTTTGTAATACGGCTCTGGGTTCAGCAAAAAATGGTTCATTAGCGTCATTGACAAAGGAGAAAAGTGCTTGTGCTGAAGGTTTTTTTGCCCATGGAATAGTCGCTAAACTACCAGCAATTATATGTGCACCTGTATCCGGGTCACCGTCCTCTGCAGACCATTTTATATCTGGGATGGTTTGCCCTAGTATATCTAGGAAAACTGTACTGCCAGGCATAGAGAAGCCATTATTGAAAATACTTTCAAATTCATTAGAGCGGATACGCTTTCCACGAATGACACCATTTATGTCACCCATTATGATTTCCATTTCCTGTGTATCAGGAAATTTTTTCATAAATTTATGTAATTCATCTAAATTAGATTTTTTTGATATCTTAGACATATGAAGCTCAAGTAATTAATTAATGATTTAATTGTAACAGAATATAATATTGGATCAGGTCAGTTATAGTGTGTATTATCATAATATGAAATCCATAATCATATTATGAGCTAAAAATGAGAGAAAAAACTGCCCCAAAAGGAGCTCAGGCTGCTCTTCGTGCTATTCGTTTGCTTAAGTTATTTACCATTGAGAAATCTGAGCTATCTTTAACTCAAGTGAGTGTTGGTGCAAACCTCAATAAAACCACGGTTCATCGTTTATTACGTGCACTCGAGAGCGAGAGTTTAGTTCAACGAAACTCAATTACTGGGCGATACAGTCTTGGAGCGGGACTTATGGCCTTGGGTGTGCAAGCATTATCAAGCAGTGATCTGAGAAGAAGAGCGCGACCTATTCTAAAGTTATTAGCCAGAGATACGGGAGAAACTGCACAGTTGGAGGTGCCTGTTCATGATGGAATGTTGATTTTAGATGAGGTCACGGGTCGGCATGTGGTGACAGCAACTGGTAACATTGGCACTCATTGGCCCATGCATGCAACTTCGAGTGGTAAAGCCTATATGGCTTTTGATACAAGCATGCATGATCAACTTCCAGAGACGTTTCCCAGTCTTACAAAAAATACCATAACAAATAAAGTTTTGATGAAAGCTGAAATTAGCCGAATTTTAAAACGAGGTTTTTCTGAAAGTGTTGATGAACTAGAGCCAGGATATAGTTGTGTTGGTATTGCTGTATTCGATGCTCTCGGCAATATTCAGGGCGCCCTATCTATAGGAGGCCCATCTCATCGCATGACAAAGGAACGGAGAATGGAGATAGGAACAGCATTGAAAAAAGCTGCAGGCCGTCTCAGTCCAGAGTATTAACTTTTTAGCTTTGCGTGCTAGTATCTAATTTGATTGAGTCAGTTTGATTCTTTTAATTATTGAGAATCCAAAATAACGGGGATTAACATCAAAAGATATTTATTTTTGCTGATTGCTTTAATGGCGCCGGCTTCTTCATATGCACTTGACGTTAAATTATCTCAGGTTGCTTTAACCCATGTTGATACAGAGGTAAATATATCTAATGCTGGCGCTTTTCAAAGAATAGATGTTTATTTTGGTACACAAAGAATAAGCGGGACAACGGATGATCTTGGTTATATAGATTTCAATTTAAAGTTTGATCGACCTGGAAAAAAGAATCTCCACATTGTGCAATCTGGAGCAGAATCTACTGATTATAATCTACGAGTTATTCCGGGTTGGATTTCAATTGCACCTCCACTACTGGCCATTTTTATTGCGTTAATATTGCGCAATGTTATTCCTGCATTAATTGCGGGTATCTGGTTAGGTGCCACGGCACTTAGGTCTTTTACACCGATGGGTATTTTTCAAGGGCTCTTGGATGGATTTCAGATTTATGTTGTAAAAGCCCTCTCCAATGAGGATCATGCGGCGATTATATTATTTTCAATGATGATTGGTGGCATGGTCGGGATAATAACAAGAAATGGCGGTATGAACAGTATTGTCATGCTCCTGGTCAGTAGGGCAAAAACAGCAATTGGTGGGCAAGTATCAGTGTGGCTAATGGGCTTGATGATATTTTTTGATGATTATAGCAATACCTTAGTTGTTGGTAATACGGCCAGACCACTTACAGATCACCTTAAGATATCTCGAGAAAAATTAGCCTATATAGTTGATTCAACTGCTGCACCTGTCGTTTGTATCGCACTGATTACGACATGGATTGGCTATGAAGTGGGCTTGATTGATCAAGCGCTTAAGGGTATTCCTGAATTAACTGAACCAGCGTATACGGTTTTCTTGCATTCCATACCTTATAGTTTTTATCCTATATTAGCGATTATCTTTGTTTTCACTGTAGCGAGAACTGGAAAAGATATGGGTCCCATGTACCACGCTGAAGTCAGAGCTCGACAAGGGCAAGTCTCACCAGTCAATACATTAGATACACCAGCAATACAAGGTGATAATTTAGAAATGAAAGTTGGTGTAAAAATGCGTGCAATGAATGCATTTATTCCAATATTGGTGCTAATTTTCTCTTTATTAGCTGGCCTTTATGTCACAGGTGAGGGCGATTCAATGACAGATATAATTGGATCTGCTGATTCCTATACTGCCATGCTTTGGGCTTCATTATTAGGTGCTATGACAGCAGCTATAATGACCATTTCGCAAAAAATATTAACAACTCATGAAACTGTGGACGCATGGTTTGGCGGAGTGCGAGCCATGCTATTTGCCATGATTATATTGATTTTAGCTTGGGCACTTTCAGACATAAGTATGGCACTTAACACGGCTGATTATTTGGTATCTATTTTGGCTGATTCTTTGCCTGCTGAAATGGTGCCAGTCACAGTTTTTGTGCTTTCGGCTATTACCGCATTTACGACCGGAACCAGTTGGGGGACTTTAGGTATATTGATGCCGCTTGTGGTTCCTCTTTGTTGGGCGGTTATGCAAGTTAATGGCATAGCTGATGCCGCTCATATGCATATATTATATTCGGCCATTGCATGTAATCTTGCTGGCGCGGTTTGGGGGGATCATTGTTCTCCTATCTCTGATACTACGGTGTTGTCTTCAATGGCCAGTGGCTGTGATCATATAGAACATGTAAGAACTCAAATGCCGTATGCATTATTAGTGGGCTCGGTAGCGATAGCGGTTGGTACCATTCCAGGTGCTTACGGGGTACCACCTATTGTTTCAATTATTGCAGGAGCTCTTATTTTAGCTGCAGTTTTGGGGTATTTTGGGCGTAAAGCCGACCAGTAAAATAAGTTCGTTTTTTCATGATGTGATATATCACTGAAGATTGTATTTTCTTGAGGTAGAATTGTCATTAATAGTAATTATTTAATTATAGGAGAGTTTGGATGTTTCGACTAAGTTTGGTTATTCTTGGAATTTTAATAAGCAATGTCTCGTTTGCACAAAGTAATGCAATTGATGACAAGATCAATGCAGCACTTGCATCAGAAATAAGAACCGCAGCTGAAAAAGCAAGAGATCGTAATAGAAAACCACTTGAAACATTGAATTTCTTTCAGCTTAAAGATGATATGCGTGTGCTTGAATTGGTTCCTAGCGGAGGCTGGTACACAAAATTATTGGCACCGACCCTTAAAGATAACGGCGAATATTATGTAGCAATCTGGACGGATCGATTAAAAGTTGGTTTATTGTCAGAAGATGGTTTTGGGCATGTAAATGTTGTGGATGGTATCAATCCATCGAGCAGCGGTGTAGGCCGATTAAATACAATTAAATCTTTTTCATTAGGCTTAAGTAATTTGGATTTAGTGGTTACCTTCAGAAATATGCATAATTTTGATGTAGCTGGCCGTAATGCGATTAATCAGGCGACTTTTGATGCATTAAAATCAGGGGGCCTTTATGGGGTTATCGATCATACGCGACGACACATGCAGCCAATGACTAATGAAGTATGGCGAAGAGCAGACCCGATTCAAATAACAAAAGAATTACTGGATATTGGCTTTGAACTTGAAGCTTATAACGACCTTCATTATAGACCTGATGATGAGTTGCGTTATGAGGTAGGAAGGAAGTCGGTGACTGGTAATACCGATCGATTTACGATGCTCTTTAAGAAACCATAAAAAATAAGAATTGATTGTCAAGCAACGAGGCCTTAGTGACTTATAAAGTACAGCTAAGATAAAGCATGAGCGAAAAACCAGTTATTGCAGTACCTGCAGATAGAAGACTTATCGGCATTCATCCATTTCATATGGTTGGCGAGAAATACATAACTGCCCTCAAAGATGCTGCCGAAGGGCTGCCATGGATGATTCCAGCTACTGGAGATGACGGCATGCTTGATGATATTTTTAATAAGGTTGATGGTCTATTTTTAACCGGAAGTATCTCGGATATTGAACCTCATCATTATCAAGGAAATCCAAGCCGACCAGGAACATTGCATGATCCTGAGAGAGATGCCACGGTATTTCCACTGGCGCGTAAGGCATTGGATATAGGGATGCCTATTTTTGCTGTATGTCGAGGTTTTCAGGAATTAAATGTCTTGCTGGGTGGTACTTTGCATCAGCAAATACATGAGGTTGAAGAGTGCTTAGATCACCGTGAAGATAAGAATGATCTTATTGAGAAAGGGTATGGTCCGGCACATACAATATCTATAAAGAAGGACAGTATGTTAAGTAGTTTTACTGATCAAGACATCGTGAGTGTCAATTCATTGCATGGTCAGGGGGTTGATCGAATTGCTGCAGGCGTCAATATAGAAGCGGTAGCCGAAGATGGTGTTATTGAGGCCTTTAAAGTTACTGAAACGAGTGGCTTCGCCTATGCTGTACAATGGCATCCTGAATGGAAAGTTCTGGAAAACCCTCTATCACTTTCAATATTTAGGGCATTCGGCGATGCTTGTCGTGAGTATGCGCAAAAAAAATGATAATAATTTTAATTAACGTGCTTTAGCACATTGGGTCAATAGTGAGTAAAAAAGATATTTTTAATAATTGGTTTAAGGAACATAAAATTGAAGATGTTGAGGTTTTGTTGCCAGACATGGCAGGCGCCGCGCGTGGCAAAATAATTCCTGCGACAAGTTTCGGTGAAGGTGAAATGAAAATGCCAGAAGCCATATTCGGTCAAACAATTTCCGGTGATTATTTTGAGAGCGATGACAATGTCGAAGATCGAGATATGTTTTTGGTTCCTGATCCAGATACTCTTTGTTCAGTCCCATGGATGGAGCTTCCTACAGCATCGGTTATATTTGATGGCTTTACAAAAGATGGGAATGAGGTTTTAACTTCGCCAAGGAGGGTGTTGCAGAATGTATTAGCACTTTATAGTGAGCAAGAATGGAGCCCAGTGGTTGCTCCAGAAGCGGAATTCTATTTACTTAATCCATCCACTGATATAAATGTAGAAATAGAGCCGCCTGAGGGACGGTTAGGCCGTACGGATACATCAAAGCAGCCTTATAGTTTGGATGCTATGAATAATTTTGATCCCTTCATTAATCAAGTTTATGAATTTAGTGAGGCACAAGGTATTCGTATAGATAATCTCTCACAGGAAATGGGTCCCGCTCAACTAGAGATTAATTTTGTTCACGGTGATGCGTTATCACTGGCTGATCAGGTCTTTCGCTTTAAGCGGACTGTTCGCGAAGTTGCAATTATGCATGGAATGCATGCTACTTTCATGGCCAGACCTATAACCGGTGAGGCTGGCAGTGCCTTACATATTCATCAAAGTATCCTTAATATGAATGGGGATAATATTTTTTCGAATAAGGATGGCACGCAAACCGACTTATTTACGCATTATATCGGCGGTTTGCAAAAATACATGCCAGAAGCACTTCTTATCTTTGCACCTTATGCAAATTCATACCGACGTTTCTTAAGTTATTGGTCTTCTCCGGTTAATCTAGAGTGGGCTGTGGATAATCGAAGCGTAGGTTTGAGAGTGCCAGATTGTGACCCACAGAATCGTCGTGTTGAAAATCGCTTGGCTGGGTCGGACGTTAATCCTTATTTAGTTTTGGCAGCAACTTTGGCTTGCGGTTATATGGGTATGGCTGAAAAAATAATGCCTCGAGACTCTATTGAAGGGAGTGCATATGACCTCCCATTTGATTTATATCGCAATATGTATGCATCTATTGATGCTTTTTCATCAAGTAAAGCTATGCGTACAATGCTAGGCGACTCATTTGTTGATATGTATTCAGGTATTAAGCAAAAAGAACACGAGCAATTTCAAGAAATCATCACTCCTTGGGAAAGAGAAGTACTGATGTTGAACGTTTAATCATAATATGATATTAAATTTCATATTATGAAATATTACATGACATGTAAGATTAATATTGTCTAATATAAGACTTTAGATTTGTCGTTAAAAAGAAATTCATTAAGGAGTGGGGTATGTCTCTTTTAGAGCAGCGCACCAAAGCAGATTGGCAGGCTTTGGATAGTGACCATTATATGCATCCTTTTACGAATCATAAAGATTTAAGTGAAAGAAAAAGTCGCATTATTGCTAGAGCTAAAGGCGTATATATTTATGATGCAGATGACAATGAGATTCTAGATGCGATGTCTGGTCTTTGGTGTGTAAATGCCGGGTATGGCAGAACAGAACTGGCTGATGCTGCTGCCGATCAGCTTAAAGAATTACCCTATTACAATAGTTTTTTTCAATGTGCTAATCCGCCTTCTATTGAGTTGGCACAGATGCTCAAAGAGGTTACACAAGGACATTTAAATCGTGTTTTTTATACCGGTTCAGGCTCTGAATCTATCGATACTATGATTCGTATTGTAAGACGATACTGGGAAGTGATGGGGCAACCTAAACGCACCACGATCATAGCAAGAAAAAATGCCTATCATGGGTCTACAATTGCAGGAGTAAGTCTTGGCGGAATGAATCCTATGCATTCTCAAGGTGGACCTTTATTGCCTGGTATTGAGCATATTGAACAACCTTATTGGTTTGAATCAGATCGCAGTCTTTCTCAAGCAGATTTCGGATTAAAAATGGCCAGTTTACTGGAAGAAAAAATTCTTAAACTTGGAGCTGAGAAGGTTGCAGCATTTGTTGGCGAACCTATCCAAGGTGCTGGCGGTGTCATTATACCTCCAGATACTTATTGGCCAGAAATTGAGCGTATTTGTAAACATTATGGAGTGCTGTTAGTTAATGATGAGGTGATTTGTGGATTTGGGCGATTAGGGGAATGGTTTGGCTCGGATCATTTTAAAGTCAAGCCCGATTTAATCACTTTTGCCAAGGGTGTGACTTCAGGTTACTTACCGTTGGGTGGTGTAATGGTGGGTGATAAAGTGGCTGATGTTCTTATAGAAAAGGGCGGCGAGTTTAATCATGGGTTTACTTATTCAGGGCACCCTGCATCCTGCGCAGTAGCGATTAAAAATATACAAATATTACAAAATGAAAAACTGATTGAGCGTGTTAAAAATGATATCGGTCCCTACATGCAAAAAAAATGGCATGCTCTAGCGGAACATCCGATAGTGGGTGAAACCAGAATGGTTGGATTGATGGGAGCGATGGAATTAGTCTCAAGTAAAACGTCATGCGAAAGGTTTGATGATAAAGGCACTGCAGGCACGGTTTTCCGAGATTTTGCCGTGAACAATGGGCTGGTAATGCGGGCGGTTGGCGATACAATCGTAACTTCACCACCACTAATTATCAGTCACAACGAGGTGGATGAATTGATTGAGAAAGCTTGGAAATGTCTTGATCATACTCAAAAAATAATGACTTTTTAATTTAACGATATAGAAAATAATATGAATAAAAAAAACAGTAAAAATATGGATCGACCAGAATTGTATGGCATGGTTTACGAACCCACTTATTCTGGTGCGACTACATTTCTTCGTCGCACAGCATCTCGAGATTTGAATGGGGTAGATCTTGTGATCACTGGTATTCCTTTGGATACAGCAACGACGAATCGGCCCGGAGCAAGATTTGGACCGCGCGCTGTCCGCCTAGCTTCCACGATTATGGCTTGGGAAAAACCTTATGGCCTTGATTTTAATCCGGTTGATCGCTTAGCGATGGTTGATTATGGCGATTGTCATTTTGATTTTGGAAAGCCAGAAGCCGCAGTAAATGAGATGATAGATCATATTTCCTCAATCATTGATCAGGGTCCAGGTGTCTTAACGATTGGTGGTGATCATTTTGTCTCATACCCTGTGCTTAAAGCCTATGCAAAAAAATACAAAGAACCGATTTCATTGATTCATTTTGACGCTCATACCGATACTTGGGAGGCTGGTGAAGGTCAAGATCCTGAAGAAGAGAATGGCAGAATAGATCATGGCACTATGTTTTATCATGCAGTTAAAGAGGGTATTGTTGACCCCAAGAATTCAGTACAAATAGGAATTCGAACTGAAAATCCAGACACTATGGGTTTTAATATCTTAGACGCACCTTGGGTGCACAAGAATGGGATTGAGCAGGTCATTCAAAAGACGCTTGAGATAGTTGGCAATAAGCCGGTTTATATGACTTTTGATATTGATTGCCTTGACCCAAGTTTTGCACCAGGGACAGGTACTCCAGTATGTGGAGGTTTAACTTCTCATCAGGCAATGAGTATTATCAGAGGGCTCAGCGGAATAAATTTAATTGGAATGGATGTGGTAGAAGTAGCTCCTGCTTATGATGTAGGTGAGATTACCGCTCTTGCAGCGGCTCATATCGCCATGGAGATGGTGTCTATCTATGCTTCTAAACCTGAATTTAAATAATGGATTTTTAAAATGATAGAAACATCAGAACATGCAGCTTCTTATTATGCTGCTTCCAGCAATTGGCAAACCAATTACCCTAAGCTTCAAGGTGAAATTACCGTTGATGTGGCCGTAGTGGGCGGAGGATTTACTGGAATCTCTACAGCGCTTAGATTGGTTGAGAATGGATACAAAGTGGCCATTGTCGAAGCCAATAGAATCAGTTGGGGCGCCTCTGGCAGGAATGGCGGGCAACTCATTGATGGGTTTGTAATGGATTTAGATAAATTTGAAAAAAAAGTGGGTAAGGCAGGTGCTGACATTGCTTATCAGATGGGTATTGAATGTCGAGATGTAGTTTTAGAGAGAATAGAGAAATATTCGATTGATTGTGATTTGCGTTTTGGTTTTCTGGATGTCGCAATGAATCAAGGTGATATTGAAGAATTTCATGAGTGGATCGAATATAAAGAGAAAAAGAATTACCCTCATAAAATGGAATTTATACCTAAAGAAAAATTGCATGAGCATGTTGGTTCAGAGCGATATATTGCTGGTGTTGTTAATTATGGTAACGGTCATCTGCATCCTTTAAATTTATGTATTGGTGAGGCACGCGCCATAACAGAGCAAGGTGGTTTAATTTTCGAACAATCCAAGGTAATCAAAGTTAAGCATGGTGCAAAACCACAAGTTATTACCGAAGAAGGCGTTATTAACGCAAAAAAAGTAGTGCTCGCAGGCAATGCTTATTTAGGTAAAACCGAACCTAAACTTGAAGGTTCTGTTATTCCAGCTGGGAGCTATATTATTGCTACAGAGCCTCTCTCGGAAGATCTTGCCAATGAGTTATTACCCTCAAATATGGCGGTATGTGACCAGCGAGTAGGCTTGGATTATTTTAGATTATCGGCTGACAGGCGAATGTTATTTGGTGGATTATGTAATTATTCTGGAAGACATCCTAGAAGTATAACTGGAGTACTTAAACCTAAAATGGAACGTGCCTTTCCCCAGTTAAAGAAAGCGAAAATTGATTACGAATGGGGTGGCTATATAGGGATTAGTATGAATCGAATCCCACAGATGGGACGAATTGAAAATAACACTTACTATATACAAGGTTATTCTGGCCATGGTATAGCGCCAACACATATTGCAGGTAATGTTATTGCAGATGCGATTATGGGCGATACCGAGAAATTTGATGTATTTGACAAGGTATGGCATTTGAGACTTCCTGGTGGATTATGGTTTGCTAATCCTACATTGGCGTTAGGTATGATGTACCATCGAATTCGAGAGTTACTAGCCTAAGCCTAGTAGCGTTATATTTAAGTGAAAAAAAAACTCAATATAAGCCGGCGTGATTTTGTAAATGGTTTTGCTCTCAGCCTGACAGCAGGCACAACATTAGCACCATTTGAGTTGCTCGCTAATGATAATTTAGCTTCATCGAGTGCTTATTATCCACCCGCAATGAGTGGAATGAGGGGAAGTCATAAAGGGTCTTTTGAGATAGCTCATGCCTTAGCATGGGCCGGTACGAAATTTGACGAACCTAAACACCAAACTGATACCGATTATGATTTAATTGTGGTTGGTGGAGGTCTTTCTGGTCTATCAGCGGCTTACTTTTATCGCCAGCGTTATGGTAAAGATGCAAAAATTCTTGTTATAGACAACCACGATGATTTTGGCGGTCATGCAAAAAGAAATGAATTTATGGTCGATGGTAAAAAATTAATCGGTTATGGTGGCAGTCAATCTATCGATACACCCAGTTCATATTCGGCTCCTGCTAAAAAATTATTGAAAGATATCGGCGTTATCACTGAACGTTTCTATGATTATTATGATCAAGAGTATTTTGAAAATCGAAAATTAAAACGAGGTCTTTATTTCAGTAATGAGTTGTATGGTAAAGATGTAGTTTTTGAGAATTTATTGAGAACTAATATAAATAAAGATGATAATGATTCGATTGATATTTTAAATACATTTCCACTTGCTAAAGAATCTAAAAAAGCACTAATTAATTTATTAAAATCAAAGAAAAATTATCTACAAAATGAGCCTTCATTAACAAAAAGAATCGCATTGATGCGCAGTACAAGTTACAGCGACTTCTTGAGAAAATTTGCGAAAGTTCCAGAAGAAGTGGTGCTTTTATACAGAGATAGTCCTCGTGGGTTATGGGGTGTAGGTTGGGATGCACTTTCAACTCTCGAAGCTTATAAGGCGGACATGCCTGGAACTTGGTATTTAGATTTAGAGGTGGAATCCGTTAATCCTAAAAATATATATGAAAGAGAAGACCCGTATATTTTCCATTTTCCAGATGGCAATGCTGGCGTTGCCAGAGCATTAGTCAGTAAGCTTGTCCCAGACTCAATAACTGCTGAGACTATGGAAGCTCAAGTCAAAGCAAAAGTTGATTATGATGCTTTGGATTTAAAATCCTCAAAAGTGCGTATTCGACTTAACTCTTCTGTGGTTAAAGTGGAGCATACACCTAACCAGGAATCGGTTAATGTAACTTATATCCATAATGGCGAGTCCTATAGGGTTAAGGGCAAGCATGTGGTAATGGCGTGTTACAACAATATGTTGCCTCATTTATGTCCAGAACTGCCATTAGCCCAAAAAGAAGCCCTTGATTACGCAACAAAAATCCCATTGGTCTATATCAGTATCGCGGTAAGGAATTGGCGAGCATTAAACAACCTTGGTTTTCGCAGTATCACTATTCCACAACCTAAGTTAATGCACTCATTTGGATTGGATTTTCCAGTGAGTATGGGCGGCTATGATTTTACTCAAAATCCAAATCAGCCGACGATTCTGCATGGTACTTATGTCCCCACTGATCCAGACAAGGGTTTGAGTCCAAAACAACAGGTGATCAATGGGAGAAGACAGCTGTATGAAATTAGTTTTGATCAATTTGAGCGCGATATTATTGAGCAAATGCAAGGCTCGCTTAAGGGTGGGGGTTTTGATGCTGAGAGAGATATTGCAGGCATAACGGTAAATCGATGGCCACATGGTTATGCATGGGAGTACAATGATTTTTCTGATCCTGCTGAATATAATCCTTATAATGGACCGCATATTAAAGGAAGAGCTAGAATCGGGCGTATCTCTATAGCAAATTCAGATGCTTCGGCTTATGCTTATGTCGATGGCGCTATTGATGCGGCAGATCGAGCTGTGAATGAACAATTGAAGATATAAATGGAAAATTTTTATAATAAAGGGGATAACGATGAATAAAATAATAATCTTTTTAGTAAGCATGACTATTTTTGTTGGGCTGGTTAATGCGGATCACCACGATGAAGTTATAAAGCCATCTCAGATGACTAAAGTTGATATTGCTGGTGCTATTTACGAACGTCCTGATATGACTGAATCAACCAGAAATGGTAATACCACTCTAGATGTCACCGATATGTTAAGTAGTGATGGCAAATTTGAGACCGGAATGTATCGCTCAGGACCACTTCATAATGTCCATGACGAGCCTTATGGTGTGGATGAGATTTTTTATATAATTGAAGGCAGTATTACTTTAACATCGGCCGATGGAAGCGTTATGACCAGCGGTGCTGGCGAAACACTTTCGATTCCAAAAGAATGGACAGGTATATGGGACACTGATGGCTACAGTAAGATCTGGGCTATTTATTATGGTGATAGCAAAGAGTAAGAAGAGATTTTAAAATAAACAAAGATAGTAATTAGATTTAAGGAGAAGGTTCGTGTTAGATGACAGCACAGAAAATTTAAGTATCGAGTTACCAGAGATGGATTCTTATTGGATGCCATTCACTGGAAATCGTTATTTTAAAGAAAATCCACGTGTGATTCATCGTGCAGAAGGAATGTATTGTTGGTCTCATGATGGCAGAAAGTTACTTGATATGGTTGCTGGTTTATGGTGCTGCAATGCTGGTCATTGCGATCCCAGGATCGTGCAAGCTATCCAGGATCAGGCGGCTGATCTAGATTATGCAATGGCTTTTCAGATTGGTCATCCCAAGGCGTTTGAGTTGGCATCAAAACTAACTGATTTGGCTCCAGAGGGAATTGATCATGCATTTTTTGTTAATTCTGGCTCAGAAGCGGTAGATACAGCCATGAAAATGACGTTGGCTTATCACCGTATTCGTGGTCAAGGTGAACGAACTCGTTTCATCGGACGTGAGCGTGGCTATCATGGAGTAGGTTTTGGTGGCATCTCGGTAGGCGGTATGTCACCAAATCGTAAAATGTTTGGTGCTATGTTACCTGGCGTGGATCATCTTCCACATACCCATAATCTCGAACATAATGCTTTTTCGAGAGGCTTACCAAGTTGGGGCGAGCATCTTGCTGATGAACTTGAGAATATCATTGCTTTACATGATCCATCGAATATTGCTGGTGTTATTATTGAACCGATTGCTGGATCTGCGGGCGTCCTTTTACCTCCTCAAGGTTACCTTAAGAAAATCAGAGAAATTTGTACAAAACATGGAATTATGTTGATCTTTGATGAGGTTATATGTGCTTTTGGGAGGACTGGCGATGCCTTTGCTGCAAAACGATTTGATGTTACTCCTGATATTATGACAACAGCTAAAGGTTTAACGAGTGGAACCGTTCCGATGGGTGCTGTGCTTACAAAAAGGGAGATATACGAGACATTCATGACAGGCCCCGATGGGGCAATTGAGTTTTTCCATGGTTATACTTATTCTGGCCATCCTTTAGCGGCGGCTGCCGCATGTGCGACCTTGGATGTTTATGCTGAGGATGATTTGTTTAATCGAGCGTTATCATTAGAAGATAAATTTGCTGATGCATTGCATTCACTTAAAGAAGAGCCGTATGTTATTGATGTGAGAAATTATGGTTTGATTGGTGCGGTTGAACTTAAACCTATAGAAGGACAACCGACCGCTAGGGCGATGAGTATCTTTAGGGAATGTTACGATAAAGGTTTAATCATTAGAACCACGGGCGACACAATTGCTTTTTCTCCACCTTTGATCGTCAAGGAGAGTCAAATTGAGCAGACTGTGGAGATAATTCGAACTTCATTGAGGACGGCATGAATTCAAAGAGAAATAATAATCCTGAGATCCGTGTTGTTGATAATTGGATTGATGGCAAGTTGTGTAAATCTGTTTCTAAGCATTATGATTCGGTGACAGATTCAGCCACAGGTGAGCCATGTGCTTCAGTAGTTATATCAACAGAAGAGGACGTGAAAGCAGCGATAAAATCTTCAGCTCTTGCTTTTGAAAGTTGGTCACGAACACCGGTTCTTAGACGTGCAAAAGTAATGTTTAAATTTAAAGAGTTGATTGAGCGTGATAGAAGAGAAATTGCTCAAATCATTACTCAAGAGCATGGCAAGGTTCTTGATGATGCCGATGGATCGATTCAAAGAGGCTTGGAAGTTGTCGAGTTTGCCTGTGGAATTCCTCATTTAATTAAAGGCGATTACAACGATCAAGTTGGGACTGGAGTCGATACTTATTCCATGAGGCAACCGATGGGTATTTGTGTTGGGATTACTCCATTTAACTTTCCTGCTATGGTACCACTTTGGATGTTTCCAATAGCTATTGCCTGTGGCAATACTTTTATTTTGAAACCTTCCGAGAAAACCCCTACATGTGCCATTAAGTGGGCTGAGCTATTAAAAGAGGCCGGTTTGCCTGATGGAGTTTTCAATGTTATTCAAGGCGATCATGTTGCTGTGAATAGTCTGTTGAATGCTGACGAAGTAGCTGCAGTCAGTTTTGTTGGCTCTACACCGGTTGCTGAGCATATATATAAAACTTGTTCTGAGAAAGGTAAACGTGTTCAAGCATTGGGTGGCGCAAAGAATCACCTTGTTGTGATGCCGGATGCGGATATGGAACAAGTTGCCGATGCATTATTGGGGGCCGGCTATGGCTCTGCCGGAGAGCGTTGTATGGCGATCTCTGCTGTTGTTACTGTTGGTAATTCAGCGGAAGCGCTGCTCGAAATATTGCTGCCTAAAATAGCTTCATTAAAAATTGGTCCCGGCACTGATAATACTAATCATATGGGCCCATTAATCACAGCAGAACATAGGGATAAGGTTCGATCTTATATCGATCTTGGTGAGTCTGAAGGGGCCTCTCTCCTTATTGATGGGAGGACACACGAAATAACTAATTCCTTAGGGTATTTTCTTGGCCCCACTCTATTCGATAATGTGACGAAAGAGATGCGTGTTTATCAAGAAGAAATTTTTGGACCGGTGCTAACAATTACTCGAGTTGATAGTTTTGATCAGGCAGTTGGCCTGGTCAATGATCATCAATTTGGAAACGGTACCGCAATTTTCACTCGTGATGGCGATGCAGCTAGGGAGTTTTCTCATAAAATTCTAGTTGGTATGGTTGGTGTTAATGTACCTATTCCTGTTCCATTGGCTTTTCATAGCTTTGGTGGATGGAAAAAGTCGCTATTTGGAAGTAATGGAGTTTATGGTATGGAAGGTGTTCGATTTTATACCAGATTAAAGACGGTAACATCAAGATGGCCCGCAGGAATTAGATCTGGTGCAGAGTTCTCGATGCCTACCATGTAAACTAATTTGCCTGTTTCATGAAAACCTTAAGTATCGATGCTTTTTTTGAGCAAAAAAAATTACTTGGACAAGAGTTGGTACTTGCGACTGTAAGTTTTACAGAGGGTTCCACTTACAGCAAAATCGGCACTTATATGCTGATATCTGATGACGGCCATTTTTCTGGGATGTTATCAGGTGGCTGCCTTGAGGGTGATCTCGTGGAGCAAGCAAAGATAGTGCTAACAGAGAATAAATCTTCGTTGATTACTTATGATTTAAGTAATGAGGATTCGCTTTGGGGTTTGGGTGTTGGATGTGACGGTTTAATGCGTATATTTTTACAACCCTTATTACCAAAAAATAATTATGAACCATTCCAATCATTACAAGACTATTTAACCACGAATGAATTTGGTGTTATGGCTATCGTGGTTGAGTCTGATAATTCTGATGACATAGGCGCAAGTTTACTTGGTAACAATAAAAGTAAAAAGAATTTCGGTGTTTCTGAATTATTATTACCTAAAATAAATGAAAGAATTAAATATAGTCTGGCTTCCAGATCTTCTTTACTGAGCGCTGAGGGTGTTGATGGCACATCAATTTTGTGTGCTCTTTTGAAACCAGTACCAAAAATTCTGATTCTAGGTGCTGGTAACGATGCTATTCCACTGGTTAATTTTTGTACAGAATTGGGTTGGTTGGTTACCATTCAAGATCATCGTCCAGCATATATCGAGTCAGTGGATTTCGGAGAAAATACTAGAGCCTGTAATTACGCTGTCAATGCAGTGACTAAAAACATAGATATTGAGGATTTTCATGCTGTTGTGGTGATGACTCATCATTTTGACCAGGATCAGAATTACCTAAAGATTATTGCTGAAACCAATATTCCTTACGTTGGCTTACTTGGGCCTAAAGAGAGAAAAAATAAGATTTTAACTGAGTTAGGTGAAGCAGCATTAAGTCTTAAAGACCGTCTTCATGGCCCAGCAGGACTTGATATTGGTGGAAGAGGATCAAGCACGATTGCGTTATCAATCGTCTCGCAAATTCATCAGGAATTAATTTACAGAAAAGTATTGTAAGAACTACGATCTTGCATTTATTGTTATTTTTTATTCTTGTAGACTACCGGTAAACGCAGCTATAACTTCTCTCATTTTTGGAACCCATCGCATTACAATTAACAACTCATTTTCTTGGTCGATCCAAATGTAATTTCCACCGGCACCACTGGCAAAAAAAGCAGAAGTCGGAGCATTGGAAATCGCCTGATTGGTATTGAGCCACCAGAGGTAACCATAACGGAGGTTCGTTGGGGACGGTGCTGTGGCAAGTGTAATCCAATTTTCTGAAATCAGTTGTTGTTCTTTCCATTTTCCGTTATTCATGAAGAGATAGCCGTATCTGGCGTGATCAAGTGTGCTAATAAAAAATCCGCCACCCCAGTGACCCCCACCTGATGGGGATTGCATGCGCTTGCCGTCAATCTCCACCCATGAGTTCCTGTAACCGTGCCATTCCCATTCATCACTAGCTCCGATAGGGTCCATAATACGTTCTTTTAGGATGTCATCTAAAGGTTTTCGCCAGATATTAAGTAACGTGTAGGCCAGCATATTTACGCGGGTGTCATTGTATTTATAGAAGGTACCGGGTTCATGCATATCCCGGTTGATAGCGATGGCAGGGTCAAAATTTGCCGGTCTATCCGCCCAGTCGGGTTTCCCCCAGAGTACCCCACTCCAATCTGAGTTTTGATGCAAGAAATGCTCCCAGGTGATGGATTCATTATGCAGTTGATTAAAACTCTCATGAGGGAAGGTATTTTTTACCTTTTTTCTGACATCGGGTATCAGGCCATCATCATAGGCTAAACCCGCCATTGTCGACAGATAGCTTTTAGTCACACTAAAAGTCATATCTTCACGGTCGATATCTCCCCATTCCGCAACAATATATCCTTTCCTGATAACTAACCCCGATCCTTGCTCTCGTTTTTTTGTGGGTCCCAAGATACTAAAGAGGGGTTCGCGACCAAAACTATTTTCAATGAATTGATTCATATCATGCGGTTTAACCACAGTATTTTTTTTAGCCAGCTCCACTGCCGCTGCAAGTTTTTCTGCATCTATTCCTAGGGATTCCGGTGGTCGTCTTTCCCATTTTCCGTTTGGGGGAAAATAGATATCGTTCTGAGCCTGCAGTAGTTTTAAAGGAAGCAGGAAAACGAAGAGTAAGGCAATTCTAGGGCTTTTTAACATTCACTTGAACCCATTAAAAAAACTTTATTCATTTTTTCTAATATAAAATTATTATTTTGAATTATTTTGAATCTCTTTTTTTAATTCTTTAATGGCATCATCCAAATTCATGGTTTTTTGATCTTTTGTGCCTAAACGACGAATTGAAACACTTTTTTCTTTAATCTCACGATGACCAACCGCCATCAGTACAGGAATTTTTGCGAGACTGTGCTCTCTTACTTTGTAAGATATTTTTTCATTCCTAAGATCGCATTCAGCCGTTATACCTGCGGTCTGTAATTTCTTTGCAACGGTTTTTGCATATTCATCGGCATCCGATGTGATGGTAAGAACCTTTACGGGTAATGGCGATAACCAAAGCGGCAGATTTCCAGCATGATGCTCGATTAATATGCCAATAAAACGCTCCAACGAACCAAATATAGCCCTGTGTAATAATACTGGAGTATGTTTCTGTCCATCCTCACCAATATAGGTTGCATTGAGTCTGGTGGGTAAATTTAAATCCACTTGATGGGTGCCGCATTGCCAATCTCTACCTATCGCATCCCTCAAAACAAACTCTAATTTCGGGCCATAGAATGCGCCCTCACCAGGATTGTACTTATACTCAAGTCCGGTTTTTTCAAGCGCTTCTTTTAGCGCAGTCTCAGCTTTATCCCAAATTTCATCATCACCGACACGGATTTTTGGTCGATCAGCAAATTTAATAATGACATCATTGAATCCAAAGTCGCGATAGATACCAAGGATTAATTCGCAAACAGCGATTGTCTCGCCTGTTATTTGCTCAAGCGTACAAAAGATATGAGCATCATCTTGAGTGAATGCGCGTACCCTAAGCATCCCATGCAAAGCTCCGGAGGGTTCATAGCGATGCACCTTACCAAATTCTGCAAGACGATAGGGTAAATCACGATAGCTGGTTATACCTTGTTTGAAAATTTGAACATGACCGGGGCAATTCATCGGTTTGATGGCAAAGTTTCTGCCGTCACCCGTTTCTGTAGTATACATATGCTCACCAAAAGATTCCCAATGACCCGAGGCCTCCCATAGTGATCGATCCATTAGTTCTGGAGTATTGACTTCACTGTAACCAGCATTTGTTTGTTTTTCTCTCATATAATCTATGAGTTTTTGGAATAACCCCCAACCTTTAGGGTGCCAAAAAATCGCACCAGGAGCTTCATCTTGAAAATGAAAGAGGTCCATTTTTTTACCCAGTTTTCTGTGGTCTCTTTTTTCAGCTTCTTCAAGTCTAAAAAGATATTTTTTTAGATCTTTATTGGTTAACCAAGCAGTGCCATAGATTCGTTGGAGCATTTCATTTTTTGCATCGCCCTTCCAATAAGCACCGGCAATTTTTGTAAGTTTAAAGGCGCCAATGTGTTTAAGAGAAGGTAGGTGCGGCCCTCTGCATAAATCAATAAACCCTGATGAACCTTGTCGGTATATTTGAAAATTATCTACTTGATCTGAATTTTGGATGATATCAATTTTATATTTTTCTGAGCGTTCCTTAAATAGTTCAACAGCCTCTTTTTTTGACTTTAAGGATTTTTCAATAAATTCTTCAGAGGCAATAATTTTTTGCATTTCTTTTTCGATTTTTGGAAGATCATCAACAGATAATTGATCTTCAAAAAGGAAATCATAATAGAACCCGTTTTCAATGGTCGGTCCAATGACGAGCTTTGCTTTTGGATAGAGGTTTTTTACCGCTCTTGCGAGGACGTGCGCGGTAAGAGTATGTCGCATAATTTCAATGCCTTCTTCACTATTAATGGTGATCAATGAAACTTCGGCATCATCATTAATTTGATCACTCAAATCATGCTGGATGCCATTAATATTGACAGCTACAGCAGCTTTGGCGAGATTTGCTCCAATTGATACAGCAATTTCAAGTCCATTAGTTGGTTTATTGAAATTTTTTTCAGACCCATCAGGGAGTTTTATTGTGACCATTTTATATTCTCGAATTATATAAAATTATTTTAAATTGAATTTGTGGCATTATTGTACCTCAAAACAAACAGTCCTATAACTAAGAAGTATTTTTTTTGATATGTAGAGCTTATTTATAAGGACATGAGCTAAGAAATGAATAAAAAATATATAACCAATAATCATTTGAATGACAGTCATGATCACGACCTATGTATTGAAGATGCGCTGCAAAATGCTGAGGTAATTTGCAGGAAAAAAGGTTTGAGATTTACTAAGATTCGTCAAAAAGTTTTAGAATTAATATGGGGCAGTCATAAACCATTAGGTGCTTATGATATTCTTAATACTCTAAGATCCGAAGGAACAAAAGCGGAGCCACCTACCGTATATCGTGCGCTTGGTTTTTTAATTGAAGCTGAATTAGTTCATCGCTTAGATTCACTGAATGCCTTTATAGGGTGTACTGATCCGAGTAATTCGCATCAAGGTCAATTTCTCATCTGCCGTGATTGCCGAAGTGTCACAGAGTTGGGTGATGATGAAATTCTTGACTTGGTACAATCTAAAGCATCAGATATGGGTTTCTCTGCTATTCATCAGATGCTTGAAATTCAAGGTCAATGCAAAAGTTGCCGTGCTCCAAAATAGTATTAAAACCTGATATCTAAATTACTGTAAAATTAAGCCTAAAAATTTGCAAAAATATGAGTGAAGATTTATCTAAAGATTTTATACGACAAATTATTGATCAAGACATACTTGAGGATTCGTCCTGTCAGGTCGTAACGCGATTTCCTCCCGAGCCAAATGGTTTCCTGCATTTAGGTCATGCTAAGTCTATTTGTCTAAACTTTGGTGTTGCAGCAGAAAAAAATGGAATAACTTTCTTAAGGTTTGATGATACAAACCCCACCAAAGAAAATGAAATATTTGTTGAATCTATAAAAAAAGATGTGACTTGGCTTGGTTTCGATTGGGGTAAAAAATTAACGCATGCTTCGGATTATTTTGAACAGTTTTATCTAGCGGCAATCTCTTTAATTGAAAAAAATCTCGCTTACGTTGACGAGTCAACGCCAGAGGAGATAAAAATATCAAGGGGTACGCTTACAAAACCAGGTATTGATAGTCCTTTTAGAAGTCGATCTGCACAAGAAAATTTAGATATTTTTAAGCGCATGCGAAATGGCGAATTTTCTGATGGCAAAATGATCTTGAGAGCAAAGATAGATATGGCTTCACCCAATATGAACTTAAGAGATCCAGCAATATATCGGATAAGACATTACCAACATCAGAGAACAGCTGATAAATGGTGTATCTATCCGATGTATGATTTTGCGCATGCACTTTCTGATGCTTTTGAAGGGATTACTTATTCGCTTTGCACATTGGAATTTGAGGATCATCGTCCACTATATAATTGGTTTGTAAAGCAGGTGGAAACTCAACATTGTCCGCGTCAAATTGAATTTTCAAGATTAAACCTTGCTTATTCTTTAACCAGTAAAAGAAAATTGAATGATTTGATTGAAAAAGGAGTTGTAGATGGTTGGGATGACCCTCGTTTGGTGACGATTTCCGGAATGAAGAGGAGGGGATATCCAGCATCAGCTATTTTAGACTTCTGTAAAAGAATTGGAGTTACTAAGAAAGATAATATTATAGAAATGGGCGTTCTTGAGAATTGCGTTAGAAAGAATCTTGGAGATACCTCTGAACGAAGAATGGGAGTATTAAAGCCATTGAAGGTTACCTTATCAAATTATGATGAAGGTCAAGTGGAGTATCTTGACGCACAGAATCATCCTAATTTTCCAGATTTAGGTATTAGAAAGATGCCTTTCTGTCGTGAATTATATATTGAGAGCAGTGACTTCTTAGAGGATGCCCCAAGAAAATTTTTTAGATTAAAGCCTGGTGGCGAAGTGAGGTTGCGTTATGCTTATATTATTCGCTGTGATGAAGTGATTAAGAACTCCAATGGGGAAGTGATTGAGCTTATATGTAGTTATGATGTGGATACAAAAAGTGGTACTGGAAAAAGTGACAAGAAAGTTAAAGGGACTATTCATTGGGTATCAGCACAACATTCCATTACTTCTGAAGTAAGGCTTTATGATCGACTGTTTAAGATACCTGATCCTGCGAATGTCGATGATATAGAAGCATCAATAAACCCTCACTCACTGGAAATCGTCGAGGCAGAGCTCGAATCCTCATTCGCCGAAGAAAATGCACCCAAAGTCTTCCAGTTAGAAAGAAATGGATATTTTTGCCTCGATAATATGAGTGAAAAAAAGAGTTTTAATCGCGTTGTAACGTTAAGAGATTCATGGGCTAAAATTGAAAAACAAGCGCTTAATTCATAAAAGTATTTCTTGATTGTTGATTAAAAAATTAGAAATATACTCAATGATCAATTTTTTTGATTAACTAATTAACTGTCAGATAAATCAATAAATCTTTGCAGATGAAAATCGGCATTTCCGAAAAGGATTTCCAGTGCAGATAATCTTTTGAATAAGTGTGCAATATCGAGTTCCCATGATATTCCCATTCCACCATGAAGTTGAACAGCCTCTTGGCCGACATGTTTACCGGCAGTGCCAATTTGATATTTTAATCCACTGATGGCTTTCTTTAAATTTTTGGTATTTTTCGCATCAGTCATTACCGCCCATAAAAGGAGTGACTCACTTTGTTCACATGCCATTAGATTATCAACCATGCGATGCTGCAGTGCTTGGAAACCTCCAATTGGAATACCAAATTGAACACGATTTTTTGAATATTCAACTGTTTTATCATGCAATGAACGCATGATTCCAATTGCTTCAGCACAAATCGCAAGAGTTGCCTCATCTATAGTCTCTTCAAGACAATCATAACCTTCATCAATATTACCAATAACGCAATCTGCAGTGATTTTTACATTTGTGATCGTTATTTCTGTAGCACTATGACCGTCCACTGTTTTATATGTATTAAAACTTAAACCATCGCTTTCTTTAGATACCCCAAAGAGCGTTATTCCATGAGTATCAGATTGTGAACCAGAGGTTCTTGCTGGCATGATTATCAGGTCTGCATCGGCACCATTAGGGACAAAGGATTTTTTTCCATTTATTATAAATTGGTTATTTTGTTTTTTTGCTGTTGTTGAAATATCATTCAAGTTAAAGCGTGATTGTGGTTCTGTGAAAGCAACAGTAGCTTGTATTTCACCATTGATAATCTCACCAAGCCATTGTTCTTTTTGTTTAGTTGTTCCTAAGCGTTTTAGGACGCCCCCTGCAAGCACTATATTTTCTAAAAATGGTTCCAGCATTAAACCTCTTCCAATTTCTTTCATGATTAACATCATCTCAACGGCTCCCCCATCAAGACCACCATCTTCCTCGGAAAAAAGAATTGCTGTAAAGCCCTGCTCAACAAAGAAATTCCATACCTCGTGATTGAAAGCAGTTTCGCCATCGGCTATTTTCATGCGCCGCTCAAAATCATACTCGTTATCGATAAAACGTGAAATCACGTCCTTTAGAGCTGATTGTTCTTCTGTTATTGAGAAATCCATATATTTTTCCAGTATTTATGTTCTTTATAATCCAAGTACATGCTTGGCAATAATATTTTTTTGTATTTCATTTGAGCCGCCATAAATTGATGCTTTTCGATTATTGAAATATTGCAAGGAACTTACAGTATCCGAACCGAAACCGACATGCATTGTTTCATTGCTTTCAAGTGAATACTGATCGGGAACATAGGGTAATGAGAAATAACCAGCCGCTTCCATAAATAATTCATCTAAACGTTGTTGAATTTCTGTACCACGTATCTTCAATAATGATGATTCAGGCCCTGGTGCATTTCCTACAGATACAGCAGCAAGTGTTCTTAATTCGGTATATTCAAGCGCTTTTAATTCTATCTCTAGAGCGGCAATTTTACGTAAAAAACTGTTATCACCCTGTAAAGAAGGTTGAGCTTTATCGGCGTTTCTAATTTTATCTTTCAATCGATTTAGACGATATTCTGATCGAGCAACTCCGGCAATACTGGTCCTCTCATGTTGGAGTAGGACCTTTCCATAGGTCCAACCTTTTCCTTCTTCACCAATTAAATTGTTCAAAGGCACTCTGACATCTTCAAAATGAACCTCATTGACCTCATGGCCACCTTCAATCGTAATGATAGGTCGGACAGTAACTCCTGGTGTTTTCATATCCACTAAAATGAAACTAATACCTTCTTGTTTCCTCGCTACATCACTGCTAGTTCTTAATAGACAAAAAATCCAATCAGCCATTTGACCCAAAGTAGTCCATGTTTTTGTACCATTCACGATATATTCATTACCGTCTCGATCGGCACGGGTTTTCAGCGACGCCAAGTCTGAACCCGATCCTGGTTCCGAGTAACCTTGACACCACCAGACATTACTAGCAGCAATATCAGGTAAGAATCTTTGTTTTTGTTCCTCATTTCCATATGTGTAGATAACGGGACCAACCATTCCAAGGCCAAAAGGTACAATTGCTGGGGCATTGGCTTTGGCCATTTCATTGGCAAAGATGTATTTTTGGACTGTTGACCAGCCTGTTCCACCATATTCAACTGGCCAATTGATTGCGGCCCAACCTTGTTCATAGAGTACCTTTTGCCAGCGGATAAAATCTTCCTTTAGAAGTGGGATGGCACGATCTTGTTTTTGTTTAATATCATCTGGATATTTATCTTTGAAAAATGCTTGTACTTCTTGTTCAAAGTCATGTTCTTCTGGGGTGAAATTAGTATGCATGCGGTCTTTACTCTTAGGTGGTTACTTGGATAGTTGGTTATACTTCATCAAGTTTTCATAACAATTATGTCACTTAGATGACTATAATAGCGTATGTAGACTTTTTTTCTTTATACTAATACACCTTGAAACAATTTTTTATTATTTTCTATGAGTAATTTGAGCACCACTGCCATTGGGCCGAGAGATCAATTAAGACGGCCGTTAAGGGATCTAAGGATATCATTACTAGATCAATGTAATTTTAGATGTACATATTGCATGCCAGTCAAGAAATTTCATGAGAATTATCAATTCTTAAAAAGAAATGAGCGCATAAATCATGAAGAAATTATTCGATTAGTAAAAATTGTTGTGCCAATGGGAGTCACTAAAATAAGGCTTACTGGCGGAGAACCTTTGTTGGATAAAAATGTTGCTCAATTGGTGGAGAAAATTAATAAGATAGATGGTATCGATGATTTAGCACTAACTACCAATGCAACTTTATTAAAGAAGAAAGCGCAGGATCTTGCAAATGCTGGTCTAGACAGAATTACTATTAGTCTTGATAGTATTGATCAGGATGTATTTTATAAAATGAATGGTAATCGAGGTAATGTCTCTGATGTTATTGAGGGTATTGAGGCAGCGGAAAAAGCTGGATTAACTCCTATAAAAATAAACACGGTGGTACAACGAGGGGTAAATGAGCACACGATTATAGATTTGCTTAATCATTTTAAAGGAAGTGGACATATAGTTCGTTTAATTGAGTTTATGGATGTAGGTAATCAGAATAATTGGAATCTCGAAGATGTGGTTACCGCAAAAGAATTATTGACGATGATTCAGAGTAAGTGGCCATTAAGCCCCGCTAAAGAAACTTACCGAGGCGAAGTTGCGAAAAGATATTTATATGATGATGGGTCAGGTGAAGTTGGGTTTATTACTTCTGTTTCTACACCATTTTGCGGTGATTGCAGTAGAGCTAGATTATCTGCTGATGGAGTGCTATATACTTGCTTGTTTGCAAATAAGGGAACCGATATCAAGACTTTACTTAGGGATGGCAGTTCTGACCAGGACATAGAGAATGTATTTACCAGAGTATGGTTAGCGCGAAATGATCGTTACAGTGAACTTCGTAACTCACACCTCCCCAATGAGTCGCCGAAAAAAATTGAAATGTACAGAATGGGCGGTTAAAGACCGGTATATTAATTATGAAAAAAATAACACATATCAATAACGATAATAAACCTCAAATGGTCGATGTGAGTAAGAAGAAAATTACTTCAAGGTCGGCCCATGCTCAATCAAGTGTTATTTTCCCATTAGAGATAATAGATCGTTTTGTGAATGGCGATATTGCCACAGCCAAGGGGCCAGTATTTGCCACAGCAGTTATCGCTGGAGTTATGGCGGCAAAAAAAACTTATGAGCTGATTCCTTTCTGTCATCCAATTGGTCTAGATGATTGCACAATAAATATCGATCTCGATGAAGCTGGCTCAGCAATAATTAATTGTATATGTAAGGTAGAGCATCGTACAGGAGTTGAAATGGAGGCCATGGTTGGTGCTAGCGTTGCTGCATTGACCATCTATGATATGTGTAAAGCACTATCACATAAAATTATGATTCAGGAGACAAAATTAATCTCTAAAACAGGTGGGAAGGCAGACTTTCATTGTGAAAAATAACCAAGATATATATGGTTTGATTCTCACGGGAGGTCAAAGTCGCCGGATGGGGCATGATAAGGCTTTGCTTGAATATCAAGGAGTGTCACAATTAAGTAAAACTTATGAGCTATTAGGGCGACATTTATCAGAAGTTTTTGTTTCAGTAAGGAAGGATCAAATTCAAGATCCGGTAAGAAGTCAGTATCAGCAAATTATAGATATTTACGATAATCTTGGCCCATTAGCTGGAATATTATCAGCAATGAAATCTTTTCCAGACGCTAAATGGCTAGTAGTCGCATGCGATTTAGTTAATTTAGATAGTGAGACTTTAAGTTATCTTATTAAGAATTATTCAAGTAAGCATTATTTTACAGCATACAGAAGTGAATATGATGGTTTGCCAGAGCCGTTATGTGCTATATACAGCGTTGATTCTATTGCAATTATTGAGGAAAATATCTCTAATAATGTAAAATGCCCGCGAAAAATCCTCCTCAATTCAAATACTTTGTTGCTTTCCCAGCCTAATCCCGATGCCTTGGAAAATTTCAATGCACCCGATGACCTCATTGATACCAAATACAGAGCGCAAGTATGAATAAATTAATTACAGTGGTTTATTTTGCCATCTTTAGAGAAAAAGCAGGCATCAGTGAAGAGGTGATTTCAACTACAGTAAATTCTACTGCTGAATTATTTAGGGAACTAAAAGATCGTCATAAGCTAAATGAACCTCTTGGTCATTGTAAGGTTGCTATCAATGATGATTTAGCTGATTGGGAGTCAAAGATAAAAGATGGCGATACTGTTCTTTTGTTTCCTCCTGTAGCGGGTGGTTAATTATGAAGGTGACTTCATCAGGAATTGATATTGCGATGTGCTCTCAACAATTGATTAACTCAGGTGCGGGTGCTTTTGCCGGGTTTGAGGGTTGGGTTCGAAATTACAATGATGGCCATAAGGTATTGCAATTAGAGTATGAAGTATATACCCCTATTGCTGAGTCAGAAGGTCGGAAAATTATTCAGGAAGCCAAAGAGCGATTCGATATTTTGGATGCGCAAGGTATTCATAGAAGTGGTTTATTGGAAATAGGTGAATGCGCAGTCTGGGTCGGGGTTTCATCGGTTCATCGCAATGAAGCATTTGATGCTTGCCGGTATATTATTGATCATATAAAAGTACGACTGCCGATCTGGAAAAAAGAATATTATGAGAATGGCGATTCAGGCTGGGTAAATTGTGAGCAGTGTGCTGCAGCTATGTAATATTTTTTAAGTCATTGATGGTATCAATATCAATGAATGCATGGTTATTTATAATTCTTATAAGATTTTTATCATGACTTGATAGAAGATTTTTGGCTCCATTATCACCCTTTATTTTAAGTAATTTGGAGAAGTATCTTTTTGGAAAAATCGCCGGCGGACCATGATTTTTTCCAGCCGAAGTACAAGTAATTTTTTTTGGATTTTCTTCCCATGATTTAATTATTTCCAATAAATGACTTTCAGTTATAAGCGGTTGATCGGCGAGTAGAATCATGACTGCTTGAGTGGTTTCTGGAAGCGCTTTTATTCCCAGTTTGATAGAACTAGCCATTCCTTTTTCATGATCATCATTACATGCAATAAATCCTAATTGAGGTTGGCATGCATGATAAAGATTGATTGGGTCATTACCAATTATAATTAGATAATTTGCACCCAATACTTTTTCAATTGTTTTGATGGACCGTTGAATCAATGTTTCATTTTTGTATATAGCGAGTTGTTTTGTGGAACCGAAACGAGTACTTTTACCGGCCGCTAAAATTATTGAATATATTTGTTTATTAATGATTCTTCACTCTGTATCTGTTTAGATATATCATAAGTTTAAGTCAATATACTTAAACTTGCTTTCTAATATAAATAGCTTTCAATCATTCTAAATATCTATTATTCATAAACCAAGGATTCATTTTGTATACAATTAATTCAATTGAGGATGCACGAGCGCTCGAAGGAGTTGAAATTGGTGCATCTGAATGGATAGTTATAGACCAAGATCGTATTGATAAATTTGCTTCCGCTACAGGAGATGATCAATGGATTCATATAGATCAAGCTCGCGCAGCTAGAGAATTACCTGAAGGCAAAACGATTGCTCATGGTTATCTTACTTTATCTTTAATACCTGGTTTGACAAAGAATTTTATTCAGGTCGACAATTTAGAGCAAATGATTAATTTTGGTTGTAATAAAGTGAGATTTTATTCCGCAGTTTCTGAGGGTGATAAAGTAAGAGCGAGAGGAAGTTTGTTAAAAGCAAAACAAAGAGGCGGTATGATGCAATTATTATCTAAAATAACAGTTGACATTGAAGGCAAGAAAAAGCCGGCGTGTATTGTTGAGATGCTGGTTTTATTAGTTACGAAATAATAGGATACTTATTAGATTTATTTCAATTCAAGATTAAACACATAACTGAAAACAGAAATTTTTTAAAAAGCTGCAAGGAGAAAACTTTATGCATGGCTTAATGATGGATACCCCTTTGTTAATTTCTTCAATTGTGGAGAACGCAGATATTAATTTTCATAATCGAGAAATAGTTTCTGTTACTGCAGATGAGTCATTGCATCGCTATACCTATAAGGATTGTTTTCGGCGTGTAAGGAAGCTAGCTAATGCTCTTGAGAAGCTGGGCTTGTCTCATGGTGACCGTGTCGCAACGATGGCGTGGAATGATTATCGACATCTCGAAGCTTACTATGCGATTGGCGGTGCCGGTTATGTTTGCCACACAATCAACCCAAGACTTTTTCCAGAACAGATCGTATTCATGATCAATCATGCTGAGGACAAATGGTTGATGATAGATCCTTTGTTTATTCCTTTGATCGAAAAAATCGCTTCGGAAATACAAAATGTCAAAGGTTTTATTGTAATGGGCGATGAGGATACAATTAAAAATACAACTTTGAATAATGTGATTTCATATGAATCGTTTATTAAAGAGGAGAGCGATGAGTATAAATGGCCTCTACTGGATGAAAGGTCGGCTATGGGTCTCTGTTATACCTCTGGCACTACCGGTGATCCTAAGGGAGTATTATATAATCACCGCGCTACGATCTTGCATGCCTATGCTTTGATTGCACCAGATGCCATGAATTTATCAAATCGTGACTGTGTCTTACCTGTTGTACCTTTATTTCATGTAAATTCCTGGGGGTCCCCATACGGAGCTATGATGGTTGGCTCGAAGATAGTCTATCCAGGTCCTAAAATGGCGGATGGTGAGACTTTGTATAACTTAATGGAAGAGGAGAAAGTTACAGTTTCACTCGGAGTGCCCACAGTGTGGATGGTATTATTACAGTATGCCGCAAAACATAATAAAAAATTAAACAGTTTGCAGCGAACCATAATTGGTGGCGCAGCAGTTCCGGAATCGATGATCAGAGATTTTCAGGATAATCATGATGTTTTTGTCCAGCAAGCTTGGGGTATGACAGAAATGACTCCTCTTGGGACGGTCATGTCTCTAAAACATGGCATGGAAAATCTGACCAATGATGAATTAGTAAGCCTTCAGACTAAACAAGGTAGAGGCATGTTTGGTGTAGAAATGAGAATAGTTGATGATAATCAAGAGGTGTTGCCTTGGGATGGTATTGCATATGGTGCTTTACAGGTGAAAGGACCTTGGATATGCAGTGATTATTATAAATTAGATGGCAGTGCACAAGCACATACGGATGATGGTTGGTTTGATACTGGAGATGTCGCAAAAATTGATCCCGAGGGTTATATGCAGATCACAGATAGAACAAAAGATGTGATTAAGTCGGGTGGTGAATGGATTAGTTCGATTGAGATTGAGAACACCGCTATGGGACATCCCGCGATAGCGGAAGCTGCGGTGATCGGTGTGGCACATGAGAAGTGGACTGAGAGACCTTTGCTGGTCGCAGTAAAAGTAAAAGATCAAAAAATTAGTAAAAAGGAAGTACTATCTTTTCTTGATGGTAAGATTGCCAAATGGTGGATGCCTGATGATGTTATTTTTATAGAAGAAATACCCCATACCGCTACTGGAAAAATAAAGAAAACCGCTTTGCGTGAGCAATTCGTAGACTATAAATTACCAAGTTAATCTAAATTGTGAGAAATAAAATGCACCCCATACTTGATGATTTGATCCATTTACTCAAACTTGAACGTATTGAGGAGAATATATTTCGTGGGGACAGCAGAGATATTGGCAGTGCACAAGTTTTTGGAGGTCAGGTTGTTGCTCAAGCACTTTCTGCAGCTCACCATACTGTAGATGAACGTGTTGCCCATTCTTTGCATGCGTATTTTTTAAGACGTGGTGATATGGAAGCACCTATTGTTTATGAAGTGGATCGCTCTAGAGATGGCGGCAGTTTTTCCGTAAGAAGAGTGGTTGCCATTCAGCATGGCAGACCTATTTTTAATTTAGCTGCATCGTTTCATAAGCAAGAAGATGGTTTTGATCACCAAGATAAAATGCCTGATGTAGAAGGTCCTGATAATTTAAAAAATGCCACTGAATTATTGTCTGGAATTATTGATAAAATACCGAAAAACTTAAAAAAGTTTCTCACCGGTAAACGACCTTTTGAATTTCGACCGGTCCAGCCCATTGATATTCTAAACCCAGGGAAATTACCACCAGTTAATCATGTCTGGATTAAAGCGGTCAGCGAGTTGCCTAATGATAATCATTTGCACCAATGTTTATTGGCTTATGTCTCTGATTTCCAATTATTAGCTACAAGTCTTCGACCGCATGGGGTTGGTATTCCTTTTGGTGGTGGGAAAATTCAAGTAGCCAGTTTGGATCATGCACTTTGGTTTCATCGCGATTGTCGCGTAGATGAATGGTTATTGTATTCTTCGGAAAGTCCTAATGCTTCAGGTGCTAGAGGTTTCGCTCGCGGTCAAATTTTTAAGCAAGATGGCACGCTCGTAGCCTCGGTTACCCAAGAAGGTTTGATTAGGGTTCCTGATCCAATTCATAAGAGTAGTTCACCAACTGATCCAAGATTGCATAATCCCATTCTTTGATTCCAAAACAGCAATTTTCTTAGGCTGGAGAATTTATTTATCGTTAGCTTGATTTGCGACGGATTGCATCGCTTCCTCGATACTTTTTGGATCACCAAGAAATTCTCTTGAGAGTGGTTTTTGATTTTCATCCAAATGATAAAGGATAGGAACCCCAGTAGGGATATTGAATTCAGTAATTTCTTCTTCTGAAATACCATCAAGCATTTTAATTAATGCCCTTAAACTATTACCATGAGCTGTAATGAGAATATTCTGATTATTTTTTAATGCAGGCAAAATCATCTCATCCCAACATTGCTGGACCCTAATTAAAGTCGTAGCCAATGATTCTGTTGTTGGTAAATTATTGATTCCCATATATCGTTGATCTTTTTTTGGGTGTCTTTCATCATCATCTAATAAGGGAGGTGGATCAATATCATAGCTTCTACGCCATATTTGAACTTGTTCTTCACCGTACTTTTTTGTTGTTTCTGATTTATCTAGTCCTTGAAGCGCGCCATAATGTCGCTCATTTAATCTCCAATCACGTATTACCGTTAGCCAAGGCCGGTCAATTTCATCTAATATAAGCCACAATGTATGTATGGCTCGTTTTAATAGTGAGGTAAAAGCTATATCAATATTAAAATCGAGATTTGCAATAATTTTTCCCGCATTTTTTGCTTCAGAGCGCCCTTTTGCGGTCAATTCAACATCGGTCCAACCCGTAAATAGATTCTTGAGATTCCAGTCACTTTGACCGTGCCGAATAAGGATTAATTTACTTGCCATAATGATCTTTATTAATCCTCAACATGAATCTCTGTAAATACTTCAGTTCTTTTTGCTAATTTCTCAAATATTTTATTTATAACTGACACTTCCTCTTCGTTGAGTTCTTCAGTTAAGATTTGCTCGATTTGAACGGCGACTTTTGTAAGTCTCCGATGAATGTGCTTTCCTTCTTCAGTTAATTTAAGGATTGAACGTCTTCGATCGGCTGTTTCAAATTGCCTGTCTACATGCTTATTCGTAATTAACTTATTTAGGGCACGACTTACTGCCACTTTATCCATAGAAGTCCTTTTTGATACATCTATAGCAGATAAATCAGGTGTATGACCGAGGACAACAATTATGCGCCATTCTGGAATGGATAGATTAAAATGGTTGTTATAAAGAGTTGCAATTGAATTTGTGACGGAATACGAAAGCGTTGAAAGTTGAAAAGGAAGAAACTCCTCAAGAACTAGATTTTCGCTGGATGATTGTAATGTGGACATAGATGTATTCTCTCAGAATTAAAGAAAAATTGAATTAATTTAATAATTTTAATATGTCATGCCTTTCCAGTCTTATATCTTTTCATTACTTGACAAAAAAGTGTTACGTTACTCGTAACAGATTTCTTTTTATGGTTTGTGCGCCAATTCTAAATATTTTTGAGATGACATTTCAGCTAATCTACTTTTTGTTCGTTCATACTCAAATGAAAATTTGTTTCCCTCGTACAGATTTTCGTATGAGTTGGCACTAGTAAAGATAAGTTTGACATTTCGTTCATAGAATTCATCAATTAATGCAATAAATCGCCTGGTTTCGTTTTCCATATTTTCGGTTAAAACAGGTATCTCAGAAATGATAACGGTCTGGTACTGCTTAGCAATGTCTATATAATCAATAACACTTCTATTGGTTGAAAAAATAGATTTAAAATTAAACCATATGATGGTTTCAGCAGCTAAAACACATTGAATATTTCGGTTATTAATTAATATTTGACTCTTTTTTCGGTATCCAATGGGTGAGATTAATTCAAAGTAATTCGTTAATAATTGGTTGCTCTTATCGTCATGAATGAAGCTAAAATTTAAATTAGACGGTGTATTTGATAATCGAAAATCTCTCCCCTTAGCAATGTTAGTTATTTCTGTATTTGCGCTTATTAAATCTATTGCTGGGCTGAATCGTTCTCGCTGGAGGCCCTTTTTATAGAGGTTACTTGGATGAGTATTGGAGGTAGCAACCAATGTTATGCCTCTATCAAATAAACCTTCAAGAAATTTGAATAAAAGCATTGCATCGGCAATATCCTCAACAAAGAATTCATCAAAACATAAAACATCAATATCTTCACTGATCTTTTGAGTGAGAGTGTTCATCGGATCTTTGGTCTTTGAAATTTTAGCAAGTTCGGTATGAACTTCATTCATCATGCGATGAAAATGCACTCTTCTTTTTCTCTTGAGATCAAGGGTATTGTAAAATAAATCCATGAGGAATGTTTTTCCTCTTCCAACTTCACCCCACAAATAGATTCCTTTGATTGGGGTTATGGGTTGAAGGTACTTTTGGATAAATGAGGTATTATTTCTAGATACAATTAGACGTGATTGCAGCTTTGAAAGTGCATCAAGAATTTCAAGCTGTGATTGATCTTTTTTGATGCCAGTAGTTGTGGAATAAGCGTTGTATATGTCCAAAGTGATCCCATTATTTTATAGGTTTTTATTTTTGACATTTTTTGACGTAAGAGTATGAATCTTAACAAAGCTATACAGATCTTAACAGCTACTTGGAAATTCTAGGTACTTCTTGCTGATGATAAACATCTATATATTTAAAAAAGTGGGTCTGGATACATTTAGAAAAAGATTATGAATATGATTCCATAAGTAACTAATATATATTGTGATGAAATTTAATTTGTAAAAAGATAAAATAAATAAGCATTTGGCAAGAATTTTCAGTAACTTCCTAGATAAATGTTTAAATAAAATCTTATTGATTTATATACGAATTTTAACTAGTTTCATGATCTTTAGATAACAAAATAGTTTTAAGACGATTAAAAATTTCAGTGCATTATTTATAAAATGATAGAATAATATTTCAAAAGACAGTGAGTAATTAACCCAGATAATAATTATGACTGAAGTAAACGAAAGAGAATCAATGGATTTTGATGTTGTGATAGTGGGTGGTGGTCCGTCAGGCTTATCTGCGGCATGTCGATTGATGCAACTATCAACAGAAAATGAAATGGACCTTTCAGTAGTGGTTGTGGAGAAAGGCTCTGAAATTGGCGCGCATATACTTTCGGGAAATGTTTTTGAGACAACAGCCTTAGATGAATTATTCCCAGATTGGCAGTCTGGGGGCGCACCGATAAAGACAGCTGTTTCTAAAGATGAGATTCATTACCTTACCAGTAAAGAAAATGCTATCAGGGTTCCAAATTTATTTGTTCCAAAAACGATGCATAACAAAGGCAATTATATTATTAGCCTTGGAAGGTTATGTCAGTGGCTCGGCGAAAAAGCAGAAAATTTGGGAGTAAATTTATTTCCGGGTTTTGCAGCATCTGAAGTTCTTTACGACAAAAATAATATTGTAATTGGTGTTGCTACGAGTGATATGGGTATTGGCTCTGATGGTAAAAAGAAGGATGTATATCAAGCCGGTTATGAACTTCGAGGAAAATACACAGTTCTTGCAGAAGGTTGTCGAGGAAATCTTGGTGAAGAAATTATTGAGCATTTCAACTTAAGAGCTGATGCTGATCCACAACATTATGGCATAGGGTTAAAAGAGATATGGGAGATAGACCCCTCACTCCATGAAAAAGGGCTTGTTATACATACCACTGGGTGGCCACTTGATAATCATACTGAGGGTGGAGGCTTTCTTTATCATGCCTCGAATAATCAAATTTTCTTGGGTTTAATTGTTGCATTGAACTATAAGAATCCGAATTTGTCTCCATTTGACGAGTTTCAAAGATGGAAGCATCACCCAAAAATTGCAAAATATTTAATGAAAGGAAAAAGAATATCTTACGGTGCTCGAGCTGTGAATAAAGGAGGTCTCCAATCCTTACCTAAGCTTTCATTCCCAGGAGGCGCTTTAATTGGTTGCGATGCCGGCTTTTTGAATGGGGCAAAAATTAAAGGGTCTCATACCGCAATAAAAAGTGGCACATTAGTCGCGGAAAGCATCTTTGAAGCGTTATCTAAGGAAGTCGATAAATCTCTCGAGTTAACAAGCTACGAAGAAAAATACAAATCATCTTGGTTGTTTGATGAACTCTATCAGTCTAGAAATTTTGGCCCAGCATTAAATAAATTTGGCACTTTATTAGGCGGGGCATTTGCATTTATAGATCAAAATATAATGCGAGGAAGCTTTCCATTTACTTGGCACAATAAAATTCCTGACCATGAAACGCTGAGTTTAAAGAAAAATGTTAGTGCTATTGAGTACCCAAAACCGGATGGAAAAATTAGTTTTGACCGACTTTCATCGGTATTTCTCTCGAGTACCAACCATGAGGAAGATCAGCCATCGCATCTAAAATTAAAAGATCCTGAGGTTCCAATAAAATATAATCTTCCAAACTTTGGCGAACCTGCTCAGCGTTATTGCCCGGCAGGTGTTTATGAGATATTGATTGAAGACGATACACCGAAATTTCAAATAAATGCACAAAACTGCGTGCATTGTAAAACCTGTGACATCAAGGACCCTAAACAAAATATTATTTGGTCAGTTCCTGAAGGTGGAGGCGGTCCAAATTATTCTGGGATGTAGCTAAAAATTTAATTGTTACTTTGGTTGCATTCTAATTGCACCATCAAGGCGAATCGTTTCGCCATTAATCATAGCGTTACGATAAATAGATTCGACTAAATCTGCATATTCTTCAGGGCGACCAAGGCGAGGCGGAAACGGCACTTGTTTACCAAGCGAATCCTGTAAGTCTTGGGTCATTCCGGCTACCATGGGAGTCTTGAAAATACCGGGTGCAATTGTATTTACGCGAACTCCAATTCTAGCAAATTCGCGTGCTAATGGCAGTGTCATGCCGACAATACCGCCTTTTGAGGCTGAATAAGCTGCCTGGCCTATTTGACCTTCAAACGCAGCAATGGATGCGGTATTGATAATCACACCCCTCTCTCCATCTGCATTTGGTTTATTATTTTGCATAATATTTGCTGCTTCTTTAGAGACTAAAAATGAACCAATCAGATTAACTTGTATAGTTTGAGAAAAAAATTCCACAGGCATAGGTTTTTCTCTTCCCAAGGCTCTGGCAGCTCCAACCACGCCGGCACAACTTACTGCCAATGTCATCCCGCCCATAAAATTACTGGCTTCAATTACAGCATTCTGAACCTCATTTTCTGAGGTAACATTGGTTTTTATAAACAAAGCTCGATCACCTAATTCTTTTGCATTTGCGCTGCCTTGTTCTGAGTTTAAATCCATCAAAACGGCCATACCACCGGAGCTAATTATTTTTTCAGCTGTTTTGAGTCCGAGGCCAGACGCACCTCCAGATATTATTGCTTTTGAGTTTGCTATATCCATAATTTAAATGTTCCTCAAAGTCGGTTAATTTTTGACTGGATTATAGCTCATTAGTTTTTGTTTTCGTTAATCTCAAGTGATAAATCCGGTTCATTTAGAACTTCTAAAATTCTTCGCCTAGATAGTGCTGCTAGTTCTCTGCTTGAATTAAACGCATTATCATTAGGGGGAATAGCGTCAAGAACATGAATATTGATAGTACCTGTGCGAGGAAGGTATGTATCTGCAGGTAATATTTTACGCGACCCTAGGATTACTAGTGGTACTAAAGGTATATCTGACTTAATAGCTGAAGCAAAGGCTCCCGCGCGAAATTTATTAAGCCCTGGTTTTTCAGTGAAGGTACCTTCTGGAAAAATGGCTAATGATTCGCCGCTAGATGCAGCTCTAATTAACTTTCTCGCATCTCTAAAGCTCCCTTGTGGTTTAAAGCGCTCTACAAATCTTGAGCCAACACGCTTAAATAGATAATTTGCTATTGGCACAGATTGCATCTCACTTTTGATTACAAATGTAAATTTAATAGGTAGGGCGGCGTGTAAGATAATTCCATCAAGATAGCTGGCATGATTTGCAACAATGAGAACTCGATCTTTAGGGATTTTTTCAAGCCCTTGTATATTCATTTTTATTGCGGAAAGAATGAAAATTAAACGTGCAGATTTCTTTACCCAATAACGTCGCCAGCTAAGTTTCGGGAGAACGCTGACACTTAATAAAGCTAAGATCAGACAAAGAACGAAAATGATCCATGTATAAAGACTATAAAGCAATGAAAAGAGATTAATTTTAGAAGGCATGTATTTTATTAAAATTAGTTTTATATGAACTTAATAATGAGGGCCAATTGATTGATTCATGATATTCTGAAAAATACTAATTTAAATTATTTTTTTCTTTATATTATATTTTTTTAAGTAAATTGTGTGAATTTAAGTAGTATTATTTTTTTATAAAAATAATACTTATGTTGATCTATGGATTCGGATAATAGAAAAATAGAAACTAATAATAAGATATTCAATATATCTAATGCCAATATCGATAAGTTTTTGGATTCAATATGGACCGAACGAGGTTTATCACCCAATACATTAACTGCCTATCGAATGGATTTGAGATTACTTGCTCAAGAACTGGCCCGGTATGATAAGGAGGTTAACCAGGCAAGGAAATCTGATTTATTAAGCTTTGTATCAAAAAGAGTTGCATCGGGCATAAAGGCAAGAACAACTGCCAGGCAAATATCGAGCTACCGTGCTTTTTTTCAATTTTTATTAAGAACCAATCAAATCAAAATCGATCCAACAGTTGATATTGATATGCCACGTATCGGCAGGACACTCCCAAGAACTTTAACTGAAAACGAGGTAGAAGAACTTTTGCAGGCACCTAATGTTCATGATGTGATAGGGCATCGAGATAGGGCGATGCTAGAATTGATGTATGCAACCGGATTAAGGGTGTCTGAATTAATTTCGCTGAAATTATCGCAAGTTAATTTCAACCAAGGCGTACTTAGAGTGATTGGCAAAGGAAATCGAGAGCGCTTGGTTCCATTAGGCGAGGAATCGGCCATTTGGGTGCAAGATTTTATAAATACCTCTCGAAAGATAATTCTACATAAGCAGCAAGTCGATTTTTTGTTTCCAACAAAAAGAGGGCAAAGTATGTCCAGGCAGGCATTTTGGTATGCCATTAAACGTTACTCAAAAATAGCTGGCATTAAGAAAAACATATCTCCTCATGGATTAAGGCATGCTTTTGCTACACATTTATTAAATCATGGTGCTGATTTAAGAGTAGTGCAATTATTATTGGGTCATAGTGATTTATCTACGACACAAATATATACCCATATTGCCAGAGAAAGATTGAAGGAACTCCATGGCAAACATCATCCACGTGGATAGTGGAGTCTGAGTGAAAGGTTTTTTTGACTTATATTATATTAATTGCTTTTATTTAAAATAAAGCTGATCATTATTGTTCGAATGAAGGAGTATGAGCAAGATGGAATGGAAGAAGAGTACATTTTTGCACGCATTTTTATTGGTATTGCTGCCAATTTTCTTACCAAAATTAACTTTTGGTGACGATATTGGCTTACAGGAAATCCGTCAAATTGTAACCAATATGAGCACCGATATTAAGGCTGATCAGGTTTTAAAAAGTCCAGTTGATGGTTGGTACACTATTAAAAAAGGAGCATATATAGCCTATATCTCGGAGGATGGTCGTCACTTAATACAAGGCGATATGTATAATTTAGAAACACAGGTAAATCTATCTGAAGACATTAGAAATGATTCACGAAGAGAAATTGTATCTGCTTATCCATTGAGGGATATGATCATTTTCAAGCCGAATAAGAAAACCCATGCGGTGACAGTATTTACAGATGTAGATTGTACCTTTTGCCGACGATTACACAGTCAAATTGATGATTATTTAGCTGAGGGTATTGAAATTAGATATTTACTATACCCACGTAATGGCCCTCAGAGCGAATCATGGGTCATAGCCGAGCAAGTTTGGTGCTCTAATGACAGGAATGAGGCTTTGACATTAGCAAAAATTGACCAACAATTTGATTCCAGAGATTGTGATTCCTCCCCGATTAGTGAGCATTACATGTTGGGTCAAGATGTAGGTCTTCAGGGCACACCAGCAATCGTTTTGGAGGATGGTACGATGGTAAACGGCTATGTCACGGCGGCGGAGTTATCCAGAATAATATCTTTAAGCGATTAATCTGATTTCGGTCTTTTTCGATCAATTTTCAGCGAGTGCACACCATTATTGATCCCTTGATCTTCGTAATATTTCTTAAGTGCAAATATGCCACTCTCAAAAGCTAATTCATCCCATGGAATCTCATCTTTATTAAATAATTTAACCTCCAGGCTTTCTTCACCCGCAGCAAAAGAACTTACTAATGAGGCGGTGAAAAAGATATGAACTTGACCAACTCGGACAACATCAACAGAAGCAAACAGATGGCCAATTTTTACGTCAGCACAAGCTTCTTCTTTGGTTTCTCTAATAGCACCCTCTTGCATTGTTTCTTCTAATTCCAAAAACCCAGCTGGAATGGTCCAATATCCATATCTAGGTTCTATGGCTCTTTTGCATAGTAAGATTTTACCTTCAACTTCTGGGATGCACCCAACTACGATTTTAGGGTTCTGGTAGTGGATTATTTTACATTCAGAACAAATTATTCGTTCTCGATTATCCCCTTTTGGAATTTTTATTAGAGTCTTTGATCCGCAATCTGCACAATAGTTCATAATAGTTAAATATACTTTAAGTGGTGCCGGGAGCGAGAATCGAACTCGCACTCTGTTTCCAGAACCGGATTTTGAATCCGGCGCGTCTACCAGTTCCGCCATCCCGGCAATATTTATATAATAAAAGAAATTATTTTCTACAATAGGTATTTTGACGTAAATTGATTGTGGATTCTACTGTTGCTTTTTTTATTCATTATAAGTAAACACATGTATTACAGAGATCTTCTCAATTATAATTAATTTCAATAGAAGTTTTTAAAAAAAATGAGAGAAAAAAATGCGATTATCTGATTTTGATTATTTTTTACCCGATGATCTTATTGCAAAGCGTCCATCTAAACGACGTCGTGATAGTCGCTTACTTGTTCTTGATTGCGCGCAAAGTGAAATTATAGAATCAAAATTTTCACAATTAACACAATTTTTAAGACCGCATGATTTAATGATTTTTAATGACACCAAAGTAATGAAAGCGCGTTTATTTGGTAAAAAATCAACCGGTGGGAAAGTTGAGATTTTAATTGAAAGAGTTATTAGTAAATATGATGTCATTGCGCATATTCGTGCGAGTAAAAGCCCAAAAATACATTCTTTAATTTTACTGCAAGATGAATGCAAAGCTGAGGTGGTTGATAGTTATAATGGAATGTATGAATTGCGATTTTCTGGATCAGTGAGTAATTATCTTGAAAGATATGGAGAGCTGCCAATCCCCCCTTACCTGGATCGTTCCGCAGAACCAATCGATGATGAGAGATATCAGACTGTATATGCAAAGGAGAAGGGTGCAGTTGCAGCACCTACGGCAGGATTGCACTTTGATAAGAGAATGCTAAAAGAGTTAAATGATAATAAAATTGACTCTTCACAAATAACTTTGCACGTAGGTGCTGGAACATTTCAATCTTTGCGGGAAGAAGATATTCAAAATAATTCATTGCATAGTGAATTTGCCAAACTAGACAAAGAAGTTTGCTTGGCCATAGAAAATACAAAATCACGAGGTGGGAGGGTAATCCCTGTCGGTACCACTAGCATGAGAACAATAGAGACAGCATCTACTAATAAAGGTATTTTTCCTTGGTATGGTGAAACAAATATTTTTATTAAACCTGGCTATAGTTTTAAAATGGCGGATGGCTTACTAACAAACTTTCATCTCCCAAAATCTTCATTATTAATGCTGGTATCTGCAATGGCTGGAAAAGAACTAATATTTAAAGCTTATCATTATGCGATTGAGCATAAATTTCGTTTTTTCAGTTACGGCGATGCCATGTTGATTTTACCTAAAGGATTGTAATGAGGTATTCAATTGAAACTGCAAATAAATCAGCCAGAGTTGGGTCGATAACGTTAAAAAAAGGCAAAATAATTACACCTGCATTCATGCCTGTAGGCACTTATGGCGCAGTTAAAAGTGTGACACCTGAAGAGGTAGTAGAATCGAAGGCTGATATTATTCTTGGCAATACATTTCATCTCATGCTCAGACCGGGTTCGGATATTATAAAGCAGCATGGCGGGTTGCATGAATTCATGAATTGGAAGGGCCCTATACTTACTGATTCTGGAGGTTTTCAAGTATTTTCATTGGCCTCATTAAGAACAATTTCTGAGGAGGGTGTAACTTTTCGTTCGCCTATTGATGGCAATGAGATATTTTTATCGCCTGAATTATCTATGGAAATACAACATGATCTAAATTCTGACATAACTATGATTTTTGATGAGTGCACGAAATATCCTGCCAATGAAGAAATAGCCAAGCAGTCTATGGAACTCTCTTTGCGATGGGCCGAGCGCTCTAAGCAACGTTTCGAGGAGTTACGAAATAAAGACCCTAATCGTGGCGAAGCAATCTTTGGTATTATTCAGGGCGGTATGTATGAAGAATTAAGGCGTCAATCATTACAAGGCTTGGAGGCATTAAATTTTGATGGTTACGCTATAGGTGGCTTAGCTGTCGGTGAAAGTGAATCAGAGAGACTTAAGGTATTGCGGGATATCATTCCATATATGGAGGAAAACAAACCCCGATACTTGATGGGAGTTGGCACGCCTCTTGATATTGCAGAGTCCGTTAAATTGGGAATTGATATGTTTGATTGCGTTATTCCGACTCGGCACGCCAGAAATGGACACTTATTTACTCATCGAGGGGTAATTAAAATTCGAAATGCTGCTCACGCAAAAAACACAGAAGCTCTTGATCCGGAGTGTGATTGTTATACTTGTAAGAATTACAGCTTGGCTTATTTAAGGCATCTAGAAAAATCAAATGAGATGCTTGGTTCAAGATTATCTACGATACATAATTTACATTATTATCAAACAGTTATGATGAATATAAGAGAGCATATTAAGATGGATAGTCTCGAATCTTATGTCGATCATTTGCGATCAATTTATCCTAAGAAAGACAATTGATTCTTGTAAAAATAAAAAAATATTGATCACACTTGATAGTTATTCTTGTTGTATAATAATGGAAGATTAAATTAACCAATAAAAAGATTTAAATTATGAATTTTCTAATTAGTAACGCTTATGGTCAAGGCGCTCCAGGTGCTGCCGATACGTTTGGTTTTTTGTTGCCCATGGCAGCAATTTTCATTGTTTTTTATTTTTTACTGATTCGACCACAGCAAAAACGACAAAAGGCTCATACTGAGCTTGTTCAAGGATTGTCTGCTGGCGATGAAGTCATGACCACTGGTGGATTATTATCCAAGGTGACTGCAGTCAGTGAGCATTACGCAACTCTTGAAATCGCAAAAGACGTTGAAATTAAAATTCAAAAATCATCTGTTTCAGCTGTTGTCCCAAAAGGGACAATCGATGCCGCTTAAAAAAGTAAAACTATGAATCGTTATCCCTCATGGCTTAATTTGCTGGTAGTCTTTGTGTTTATCTTAGGAGGCATACTAGCCTTACCGAATATATATAGTAGTGTTCCATCTGTTCAGGTAGTGAATACTGATGGTACAGATTTTGATGCTTTGCAGTTAGAAGAGGTTATTGAGTCTCTTGGCAATATAAAGCTAACACCGATTGCAAACTACATAGAAGATGGCAGGGCGATTATTCTTTTTGAAGATCCAGTGGATCAAATTTCAGCGGGCCAACGGCTTAGAAACAGATACAATGAGCAAAGAAGTATCGCCTATACATTAACCCCTAATCTGCCAGACTGGCTCCGTAATCTTGGTATTAGGCCAATGAGCCTGGGTCTTGATTTAAGAGGCGGTGTTTATTTTCTCTTAGAAGTAGATATGAAGACAGCCATCGAAACTAGATTGACTTTGTATCAACAAAGTTTTTCTGACTTACTTCGAGAAGCAAAACTAAGAACACGGGTAGACTTAGTTGGTTCTGATATTCTGGTACGCGCGAGAAACGAGGTTGATCTTGATAAAGCACGTAACATTATTTCTGAAGTTGATCCTGATTTGCTGGTCCTAGATGGAACCGATGAAAATTCATTCCGCTTGAGAATGACTGAGAATCAAATAAAAGCTCGACAGGATTTTGCGATTGAGCAAAATATTACGACATTAAGAAATAGAGTCAATCAATTAGGGGTTGCCGAGCCGCTAGTGCAAAGACAAGGAGTAGATCGAATAGTGGTTCAACTGCCAGGAGTGCAAGATCCAAATCGTTTGGATGATATTTTGACCGCTACTGCTACCCTTGAATTTCATTTAGCTGATAACGGTGGAAACTTTCCTGGATCTAGAAGGTATTCAGGAAGACCAGGAGTGCCCTCGCAAAACTTAAGAAGAGAAATAATTGCCTCTGGTGATCAGATTATAGATGCTGAATCTGGTTTTAGTCAGGGGCAACCAGCTGTATTTATAACATTGGACGCTGCTGGTGGTGAGAGTATGTTGAAAACTACTCGTGAAAATCTTAATAAACCAATGTCCACTGTTTTTATAGAAACTCGAAAGATATCTGAAATGGAGAATGGCGTTGTAAATTCACGGATAGTAAAAACAGAGGAAATAATCAGCACTGCTACGATACGCGGTATTTTTAAAGATCGTTTTCAAATTACAGGGTTAACACCTATAGAGGCAAGGGAATTGGCTTTATTATTGAGGGCTGGTGCATTAGCGGCTCCTGTTTTTAAAATTGAAGAAAGAACGATAGGGCCAAGCTTGGGTCAAGATAATATTGATCGTGGGTTCAGTGCCGTAGCGATTGGGTTTCTTGCGGTTATAGTATTTATGGCATTCTATTATAAGTGGTTTGGAGTGATTGCTAATATAGCGTTATTTTCTAATTTAATCTTTATAGTTGCATTATTATCATTATTACAGGCATCACTGACATTGCCAGGCATTGCCGGAATCGTGCTTACAGTCGGTATGGCTGTTGATGCAAATGTACTTATCTTTGAACGCATTAGGGAGGAGCTTGCATCTGGCAGTACCGCGCAAAATAGCATTAGTGCTGGTTATGATAAGGCTCTATCCTCAATATCTGATGCAAATATTACAACTTTAATAGCGGCTATAGTGTTATTTGCTTTTGGTACAGGACCAATCAAAGGATTTGCGATTACACTATCTTTGGGCATTATTACTTCTATGTTTACAGCAATTATTGGCACTCGCGCTATTGTGAATCTTGTCTTTGGTAATAGACGTCTTCAGAAACTTCCAATATAGGGCAGTAAATGAAATTTATAACCAAAAAAACCACTATAAATTTTCTTGGTACGAGCAGAAGAAAAGTGGCAATTGGACTATCAATTGCATTGGTGCTTATTTCTTTGATTTCATTAAGTACTCGCGGTTTAGATTTAGGTATTGATTTTACCGGTGGTGTTTTGCTTGAAGTTGGTTATCCAGAGAATGCCAATCTACCAAAGATACGATCACTTCTGGTTAATGATGGATTTAAAGATGTTCAGGTTCAGAGTTTTGGTTCAGAAAAAGATGTTTTATTGAGACTGCCGCCTCAATCTGAAGGAAATCCAAATGATATTCGAGATCGCTTACGTAATATATTGGCTTTAGATGAACCCGATGTTGACTTGAGGCGAGTTGAATTTGTGGGGCCACAAGTAGGCAAGGATTTAACAGAGAAGGGTGGCTTAGCTATGATCTTTGCTCTTCTTATGATTTTCGCCTATGTAATGTTTCGCTTTCAATGGAAATTTGCTGCAGGTGCGGTTTGTGCCCTTGGTCATGATGTGATTATTACGGTTGGCTTCTTTTCTTTATTTGGCTTTGAGTTTGATTTAACCGTTGTTGCGGCTGTATTAGCAGTTATTGGCTATTCATTGAATGATACAGTTGTGGCATTCGATCGTATTCGAGAAAACTTCATCAAGTTACGAGGTGTTGCTTCGGATGAGGCGATGAATATCTCAATAAACGAAATGCTAGCTAGAACCATTATTACTGGCGTAACAACACTGGTAGTCTTGACGGCTTTGCTATTACTTGGTGGTGAATCAGTCAGGCCATTCTCAATTGCGTTAATTGTAGGTATTATCATAGGCACATATTCTTCTATATATACCGCTGGTGCAGTTGCATTGATGTTGGACGTGAATACTAAGGATTTATTGCCTGCAGAGAAAAATCCGGAGTTAATTGATGATCTTCCTTGAATTAAAACCGACTCTTATTTGAACATAATTTCAGTTTCTTTAGCAAAGAGATCGGTTAAAGCTGAATGAATTCTTGGTGAGCCTGTCAGTACGTGCCCTTGTTCTAGAAATTTATCGGATCCATCTAAGCCGCTTATAATACCACCTGCTTCTTGAATGATTAATGCCCCTCCAGCTATGTCCCAGATACTTAAACCAGTCTCCCAGAAGGCATCAAGCCTTCCAGCGGCGACATAACATAGATCCAGTGCTGCTGCTCCTGGACGCCTTACTCCAGCCGTTTCTTCAATCGCAATTTGCAGCATATTCATATAAGGTTGCATAGCTTTATTGGAATCCCGATATGGAAAACCCGTACCAATTAGAGCTCGATTTATATTTTTTTCGCCACTTACTCGAATTTTGCGACCATCTAGTTGCGCACCTTGCCCTTCTGAAGCTGTAAAAAGCTCTTGACGGATGGGATCATAGACGGCCGCATGAACGAGTTTCTTATCATGCATAAGAGCAATAGAGACACAAAAGTTTGGAAAACCATGCAAGAAATTAGTTGTTCCATCAAGGGGATCTATTATCCATAGGTAATCAGATTCGCCTTGTTGGCCACTTTCTTCTGCTAGAATCGCATGATCAGGATAATGTCTAAGAATGGTCTCAATGGCTATTTTTTCCGCAACCACGTCCGCCTCACTAACAAAGTCATTGCGCCCCTTTAATGTGACTTTGGATTTAATTTTTTCGAGTTTATTGAGATTTCGAATTAATGAATCACCAGCGCGATGGACGGCCATGACAGCGACATTGAGTAATGCATGCATTTTTTTGATTCCAGTAGATTTAAAAAGAACATTTTTCTGTGGCTTTTATTGTTCACCTCAGAGCGTATAGAATAACAGACCTTATTGAACGATATAACGATATAATGAAAATATATATTGATCAGAGTATTAACCAGTGAATTTAAAAATAAAGATAATTCTTATAGAAACTTCTCATCCCGGAAATATAGGCGCGGTGGCAAGAGCTATGAAAAATATGGGCCTGCAAGAACTTGTTTTAGTTAATCCATTAAATTTCCCTCATGAAGATGCAATATCAAGAGCATCCGGGGCCGAAGATATCTTAGAATCGGCGATAGTAGTAGATAATCTTGTTGAAGCTATACAAGATTGCAGTCTTGTAGTAGGCGCTAGCGCCAGATCAAGATCAATTAATTGGCCGAGCGTTGAACCAAGACAATGCGTAGAAAAAATACTCACTGATTACAGAAAGTCTTATACCGCGGTTATCTTTGGACCAGAAAAATCTGGGCTTAAAAATGAAAGTCTCGACCATTGTAATTTTTTATTAAGTATTCCTACTAATCCAGATTTTAGTTCGTTGAATCTTGCAATGGCCGTGCAAATTTTTTGTTATGAATTGCGGATGCAGGCTTTCGGTAATCAAATGCCAGCTTTTGATTCTGGCATCCCTTTGGCCTCGGTAAGGGAAATGGAGAATTTTTATATTCATTTAGAGTCACTGTTAATTAAGAATGATTTTTTAAATCCTGAGAGGCCAAGGCATTTAATGCGTCGAATTCGTCGTCTTTTTACAAAAGCATCGCCCGACCAAAACGAAGTCAATATCTTGCGAGGTATACTTTCTTCATTTGAGTCTCATCAAGAAGAAGGGTTAAAAAATGAAAAGATCGACTGACAATCTTATATATTTGGACAGCGCAGCAACAATGCCGATTGATCGTCAAGTTAGTAACGCAATGATGGCTTGCCTGGATCATGCTGAGATTATAGGTAACCCATCTTCATTGAATACTCCTGGTCGAAGAGCTATGCATGATATTGAGGTAGCCAGGCAACAAGTTGCACTTTTATTGCATACTGACGCTGAAAATTTGATTTGGACTTCAGGTGCGACTGAGTCGAATAATCTAGCTATTATTGGTGCGGCTAGATTTCGAGCTCATTTGGGCCGCCACATAATTACCATGAAAACTGAGCATAAAGCTGTGTTAGGACCCTTTGATTACCTAGAGAAGGAAGGGTTTCAAGTAACTAGATTATTACCGGATGCTAATGGCCTTCTAAAATTCGATGATTTAAAAGAAGCGGTGCAAGAAGAAACGCAACTTGTATCAATAATGCACGTTAATAATGAAACCGGAGTTACCCAAGATATTGCTCAAATTGGCTCATTATGCCGTGAGCTAGGAGTACTTTTTCATACTGATGCAGCTCAATCTGTTGGAAAAATTTCATTAAATTTAGATCAATTGCCCATTGATTTATTGTCTGTTTCAGCACATAAGTTCTATGGTCCCCAAGGTGTTGGTGCGCTTTATATACGTAAAGCACCCGGTTGTGGCATTGTTCCACTTCACTATGGCGGTGAGCAAGAGCAATGGATACGACCTGGAACGCTTCCCATTCATCAAATTGTCGGTTTTGGCTTAGCTGCGAAATTGGCCTTAGAGAGAATGGAAGGTGATTTTTTGTTAATGCAAGAATTGCATAAGCGTTTGTGGGATGGGCTGAAAGACATACCAGGGATTGAAGTAAATGGCTCGGTTGAATCAAAATACCCCGGCATCCTTAATGTTTCTATTTCTGGTATTGATGGCGAGAGCTTAATGTTGATGTTAGAACCGCTTTGTGTTGCAAATGGCTCAGCCTGTAATTCAAAAAATAATGAACCGTCATTTGTACTTAAAGCTTTGGGGCGAACTGATCATCAGGCTCAAAGTGCCATTAGGTTCAGTTTTAATAGAAATACAACAAATGAAGAGATCGATATTGCAATAGAGAAATACAATGCAGCTGTGCGATATTTAAGGAAAATCTCTCCAGATGACCTGATATGAATAAGATGATATTAGAACAGACAGAGCCTTATAATTATTTGACACGAGAATTATTTATTCGTGCTAAATACAAAGATGATTTTATATACCCTCGGGGAAAAGTTTTAGAGGTTGAAAAGGGGTGTATCGATAGCGGGCAATATCTACAGCTTAATTGCATAGAAAAAAATCAAAAAATAATAACTGCTAGATATCGAGTATATGGATGCCCTCATACGATCGCCTCAATCGAATGGTTGTGTGAACAAATTGAAGGAAAGACGATTGATGATTTAAATAAAATTGAGTTAGATAATCTGAAGAATTTACTATTGATTCCAGTGGAAAAAACTTCATTGGTCCTATTATTAGAAGACGTCATGGATGAGATTAGGTTACAATTAGATTTGAAATAATTATATATATAAATGTTATGGCAATTTCACTTACAAATGCAGCAGTTGACAGAATAAAAAACTATTCGAGTCAAGTGTCGGAAAATGGAATAAATCTTCGTATTGGAGTAAAAAAAACGGGCTGTAATGGTTACGCTTATGTGATTAATTACTCAGATAAAATAGAAGATGATGACGAGATATTCATTGATCATGATATTAAAATTATCGTTGATAAAAAAAGTTTAGCATTGATAGATGGCACCGAGGTTGATTTTTATAAAGAAGGTCTGAATGAGGCGTTTCGTTTTCGTAATCCTAAAATTACCGGTGAATGTGGTTGTGGTGAGAGCTTTAGTATCTAGTGGCACCTATTTCTCCTAGAGTATCTTAATTTTACAAAACTGAATCAATTATTATATAAATAAACTTAAATTATTTTTTAACTATATTAAAAGGTGTTTATTATGTCGGTTGAGCAAACACTCTCAATTATTAAGCCCGATGGAGTACAGAAAAATCTCATAGGTGAGATATACAATCGTTTTGAAAAAGCTGGGCTTAAAATAATTGCCTCTAAAATGATCCATTTATCTAAAGAGCAAGCAGAAGGATTCTATTCCGTTCATAGCGAACGTCCATTTTTTAAAGATTTGGTCAATTATATGATTTCTGGTCCAGTTGTGGTTCAGACTCTTGAAGGTGAATCTGCGATTGATGCAAATCGAAAAATTATGGGTGCCACCAATCCTTCTGAGGCTGCTGCTGGTTCAATTAGAGCTGATTTTGCCGATAGTATTGAGGAGAATATAGTCCATGGTTCAGATGGTCCAGAAACAGCTATAAAAGAAATTGGATTCTTTTTTGATGATAAAGATATTTGCGAGCGGACCAGAACATAATCTGATGAAGATAACTACCAATGCAAGAGCAGAAGAAAAATTTATTAGGGTTAACGGAAGATGAACTAGAAGCGTTCTTTTTGGAGCTTGGTCACAAAAAATATCGTGCAAAACAGCTTCTGCAATGGATGCATCAAAAATATGTAGTAGATTTTGATTTGATGTCAGATTTCTCAAAGGATTTGAGAAATGAATTAAGTTCAATAGCATCAGTTAGTCTTCCTGAAATTATTTCAGAAACCTCATCCAGTGATGGAACGGTAAAATGGTTATTCAACTCAGGAGTTGGTCAGGCTATTGAGACTGTTTTTATTCCTGAATCTGAACGTGGGACTTTATGTATTTCATCCCAAGTTGGGTGTGCTCTGGATTGTTCATTTTGTGCAACAGGCTATCAAGGTTTTAATAGGAATCTATCGGCCTCGGAAATTATTGCTCAAGTATGTTTTGCAAATAGTTTATTACCGAGAAGAAAAAATGGATTACCCGCTATTACTAATGTTGTATTCATGGGTATGGGTGAGCCTTTAGCGAATTACAAAAACGTGCTTAAAGCTTTAAGAATTTTACTGTCAGATAATGCGTATGGTTTATCGAAAAGGCGAGTTACGCTAAGCACATCTGGAATAGTACCTAATCTTGATTCTCTTGGAGATGATTGTAATGTCTCTTTAGCGGTTTCATTGCATGCGCCTAATGATGAATTAAGAGATAAGCTTGTACCTATTAACAAAATTCATCCAATTGCGGAACTACTAGAAGCTTGTTGGGCTTATGCTGAAAAACATTCAAATCGTTATATTACTTTTGAGTATGTGATGATACGAGATATTAATGATTCAGTCTTGCAAGCTTCAGAATTGGCTAAGTTATTAAAAAATAAACCGGCTAAGATTAACTTGATTCCTTTTAATCCTTTTTCTGATTGTGATTATCAGCGTTCCTCATCCGAGCAAATAAAACTATTTCAAGCTAAGTTACGAGAATTAGGGGTGATTGTCACAATAAGAAAAACTCGTGGTGATGATATCGATGCCGCATGCGGGCAATTAGCTGGTAAAGTGAGTAATAAAGTATTGGTTAGATTAAGTGAGAAAAAGCGGAGGGCAGTGGTATTATAAAATTTAAATAATACTATCGAACTTTAAATGAATAAAGATTCAGAAGAAAATGATAAAAACAGTAATCTTGGTAATGAGATTAGCTGTGGAGAATTATTAGCGCGAACCAGGCAAGAAAAAGACCTTAATACGAAAGAAATAGCCAAAGAATTGCGTATTAATGTTTCGATAATTGAAATGATGGAAGGCAATGAATTTCAATCAATTGGCGCTCCTGTTTTTGTGAAAGGCTATCTTCGTCAGTATGCAAATATTTTGGGGTTATCAGCAGATTCAATATTAGAAGAATATAATCAATTAAATCCCGATAAAAATTCCCTCCCAATCGTTAATAAAGCTGTAGAGAAGATTAGCAAGTATGTCTTAACTCCAAAGTTAATTTTAGTAGGGGTTTCATTTTTTTTAATACTGCTTATTATTTCTATGATTGTATCCTCATTATCTCAAATAGAAACTTTGCCTAATCAGGAAGCTAAGATTCAAGATATACCAGTATATGACTCACCATCAGTAATGGATGAGACCAATGCAACTGAGATGCAAGAACCATTGGTAGATGAATTGAAACCTACCGATGATCAAAACTCACCATCAGTAATGGATGAGACCAATGCAACTGAGATGCAAGAACCATTGGTAGATGAATTGAAACCTACCGATGATCAAAACTCACCATCAGTAATGGATGAGACCAATGCAACTGAGATGCAAGAACCATTGGTAGATGAATTGAAACCTACCGATGATCAAAACTCACCATCAGTAATGGATGAGACCAATGCAACTGAGATGCAAGAACCATTGGTAGATGAATTGAAACCTACCGATGATCAAAACTCACCATCAGTAATGGATGAGACCAATGCAACTGAGATGCAAGAACCATTGGT
>JAPKEL010000047.1 GCA_028822065.1 Woeseiaceae bacterium
TATGGAAGGGCCATCGCTCAACGGATAAAAGGTACGCCGGGGATAACAGGCTGATTCCCCCCAAGAGTTCACATCGACGGGGGAGTTTGGCACCTCGATGTCGGCTCATCACATCCTGGGGCTGTAGCAGGTCCCAAGGGTATGGCTGTTCGCCATTTAAAGTGGTACGCGAGCTGGGTTTAGAACGTCGTGAGACAGTTCGGTCCCTATCTGCCGTGGGCGTTGGAAATTTGAGAAGAGCTGCTCCTAGTACGAGAGGACCGGAGTGGACGTATCTCTGGTGTTCCGGTTGTCACGCCAGTGGCATTGCCGGGTAGCTAAATACGGACAGGATAACCGCTGAAAGCATCTAAGCGGGAAGCCCCCTTCAAGATCAGATTTCCCTGGAACCTTGAGTTCCCTGAAGTGCCCTCGAAGACTACGAGGTTGATAGGCTGGGTGTGGAAGTTCAGTAATGAATGAAGCTAACCAGTACTAATTGCACGTGAGGCTTGGCCATATAACGCCAAAATGCTTTAAAAATAAATATGTTAAGTAACATGTGTGCGACACAACGATGTCAGAAATTTTCAAATTGCTAAGGGCAATACCAGTTTGCCTGGCAGCAATAGCGAGTGGGAACCACCCGATTCCATTTCGAACTCGGAAGTGAAAACGCTCAGCGCCGATGGTAGTGTGGGGTCTCCCCATGTGAGAGTAGGACACTGCCAGGCATTTTAATTAAAAAACCATTTTCAATAATTCTGAAAATGGTTTTTTTTTATCTGTAAAATCTTTTAAACTATTATTAATTATTTTTCATTAAGTAATAAGGCAAATAAATGAAGGCGGGATGGTTTAATAAATTTGGCGCTGCAGAGGAAGTTCTAAAAGTTGGCGAACAAGAAGATCCTCAAGTTGGTGTAGGAGAAGTATTAATTCAAATGTCGACAAGTGGCATAAATCCCTCCGATGTCAAGAAACGGGCTGGCGCTTTTCCGAACTTACTGGATGAAGGATTTGTTATTCCGCATAGTGATGGTGCCGGAGAAATCATTGAAGTGGGTGAAGGCATTTCAAAGAATCGAATTGGTGAACGGGTATGGGTTTATCAAGCGCAATACGAACGTCGGTTTGGTACAGCTGCAGAATTACTCAGCATTGATGCGCAACGAGCCGTCTCTCTGCCCGAGGGCGTGTCTTATGAAGTTGGTGCTTGTCTCGGTATTCCTGCTATGACTGCCCATCGATGCGTATTTTCTGATGGTTCGGTTAATGGTCAATATGTATTAGTGACTGGTGGCGCGGGACGTGTTGGTAGTTATGCTATTCAATGGGCAAAACTTGCTGGAGCGATTGTGATTGCGACTGCCAGTAATGAGGAGGATAAGAAAACTTGTCAAGAATTAGGTGCAGAAATAGTAGTAAATCACCGTGATGAAGAATGGGAAATAGATGTTTTGGAAGCCACTAACCAGCGAAAAATTGATCGTGTAATTGATGTTGAGTTTGGTATGAATTTACCTAAGTTATTAAAAGTATTGAAGACTGGTGCCACGATTGCGACTTATGCCTCGAGTCAAATTCCCAAACCAGAATTACCATTCTTGCAAATGATGTATATGGATTTATCGATCAGAATGGTAATCGTCTATGCCATGCCTGAGACAGCAAAGTTAGAGGCCATTAGAGATATAACAGCAGCTCTAGGAAAGGATCAATTGCATCATAAAGTGGCCTATTCTCTTCCCTTTAAAGATATTAATAGAGGTCATCAATTGATCGAATCTGGAAAAGTTCGTGGTTGTGTAATCTTGAGTTTAGATTTAATTAATTAGTATGATAAAGTTGGAAATAAGCAGGGTAAGATATAGGTTATATATATGAATATTGATGTACCACTTAGAGAGCTTGGCCCAATAAAAAACGAGGCACTTGGCGAAAAGATTTTGTCTTTAAGTGAATCAGCGTGGAATGAGAATTCATCTCGACAAGAAGAATTTGAGGTGCACCGTGCCACACAATCTGTGGTAATGGTATTTGTTAATTTGGAGAGCTGGCCTGAAATTGAAATAACCAAAGAGGCAGGGTGGGATCATTTGGCTGAAGCGGCGTTACCAGTAATGAACGACATTATCGAGAGATGCTATCCACCCGGCGGCACCGTGATCAGGGCGATGGCAGCAAAATTGCTTTCAGGTAAAAAAATAATTCAACATTGGGATAAGCATCCCTCTTTTCATTGCGGACATCGCATTCATGTGCCAATTACAACCAATCCAAGAGTGCGCTTTATGATTGATGGGCAGCCATATCAATTTAAAGTAGGTGAAGCTTATGAGATTAATAATCAAAAGAATCATTCGGTAATGAACAAAGGGAAAGACGATCGAATCACTTTTATTTTTGATTATGTTCCTAAAGAGGAGATTGAAAAATTATCGGCAAACGGATGATTCGAGTTTAATTCACCATCTAGCTAAAGAGTCAATTTGGTTTATAAACGCCTGATAAGGTGACGGCTTCTGGAATATTCAATACGCTGTTTGTGGCTATAATGTGCGCTCCTGAGATTCCAGGAGTAGTTGCTAATTTTCTTAAATGCTCCGCACACATTTTAATACCCTCTTGATTCGGATCCGAAGCTTTTTCGAGCCGCTCAACTGCATCAGCAGGGATGTTTACATTGGGTCTGTTCTCTCTTAACCAGCGAGCATCTTCGGGAGATTTTAAAATAGCAGTACCTATAATGACATGCATACGTCTTAGTAATTGAGTTTCAATCAACCTTTGCATGTATGTCTGAATGACATCTATATCTAGGCAGGTATGTGTGATCACAAATTGCGCACCTGCATCAATTTTTTCCGTTAAGTTTTTGGCTGGCCATCCTTGTTTTGGAGAAAATGGGGTGACAACACCACCAAGAAGAAATTGATTATCTGAGGGTAATATTTCATCTTGTTTAAGATTATTAGCCAATGCTATTAACTCAGTCGCATTAACATCCATAATAGCTTTAGGTCTAGGTTTAAATTCCAAAGGGACTCGGTCACCCCTTGTTAGCATGAGGTTGTTAATACCTAATGCTGCGCAACCCAGCAAATCACTTAGAAGTGAGATTCGATTCCTGTTGCGACAGCTTAATTGCACGATAGGATCAATATTTACTTTTTGCAGTAATACACCCGCTGATAAGCTCGACATGTGTAATTGCCCAGATTGATTATCAGTAACTAAAATAGCATCAACCGATTCTCTCAGGATGTCCGCTTGAACTTCAATGGCTGTTTCATCAGTATCAGGACGAAGAAATATCTCTGATGTAATGCTAAAATCCTGCGTATTAAGTGCGTTATTGTAGGTTTTCAATTTCACTTACCAGGGTTGCTTGCAAAAAAATATATTAATGGATCTTATCTTAATAAATCTAATTGAGCGAATCCAAGTGCCAATGTTAAGATCAGATTAATTATTAATAATAATGAATGGGGAAAGTTAATTTCAAAATTACTAAATCCGCGTGATGCATTTAAACAAGCGCTTACTTTTCTTAAGAATAGCGAAGCTCGTTTATGCGCTAATGCATGTAAAGCTGCACTCATAAATTACCCAAAAGATATTAATTTATTATGCCTCTTGTCGCGTGCTTCTCTTGCTTTACGTTTATTTGAGGAAGCTCAGGGTTATCTTGATGAAGCTACGAGGCTCTCTCCAAAGTCAGTGATGGCCAGAGAAACATACGGTGATCTAATGTTTGTTCAAGGTCGACTCGATGAAGCGATTCGAGAGTATAATTTTGCTAAAGAAATAAATAATCAAAGATCGCAGATTGATAAGAAAATTGAACATACCAGGCTCCTTCAAAAAGAACTCTCACAAAAATTGTCCGAAACAAGTAAAAGTATATCAAGTTTAAATACTGGTGGTTTAGACATTGCAAAAGAGATGATTGAAGCAAAAGAACACCAAGAAGCTGGCAGAACTGATAGCGCGGAGGATATTTATCGCAATATCTTAAAAGAAGATCCAATGCATATCGAGGCAGCACGACTACTGGCTGGGATTGCTATGGAGCATGAGAAATATAGAGATGCTGAAATCTTTTTGCAACGCGTGGTTAAGAACGCGCCAGACTATTCACGAGCCTGGGTTGACCTAGTCACAGCGCAAAGAGAGCAAAAGAAATTTAATGAAGCGCTGGATAGCGCACAAAAATTATTAATGTTAGACCCTAGTTTATCAGAATCATATATGGTTTTAGCTAGCGTTGAAGGTGCTTCTGGGTTGCATGAAGAGGCTATTATTACATATAAAAAAGCAATAAATATTGATCCAAATAGAGCTGGTGCAATGTGCTCTATGGGACATCATTTGAAAACCTTAGGAAGACATGAAGAAGCTGTAGATGCCTATCGTCAGGCAATTTTAGTTAAATCAAATCATACTGAATCGTATTGGAGTTTAGCGAATTTAAAGACATTTAGTTTTCTGGATGAAGAAGTTTTAGCCATGAAAACATTATTGGCTACTTCAGATCTTTCTGACTTAGGTAGAGTCCATCTTTTTAATGCCCTGGGCTTAGAGTATGAATTTCGAAAAGATTACGATAAAGCTTTTGATAATATGAGCTCATGTAATGTATTGCGAAGAAAATCAGAATCTTATGATCCAGTTGAGTTTGAAACCACGATTGATGCGCATATCGAGTTTATGCCAGCTAAAGTAATGCAAGCATCAACAATTAAGGAAAAAACAGTAACACCAATCTTTGTAGTCGGTTTGCCTCGCTCAGGTTCAACATTAATTGAGCAAATTATTGCCAGTCACAGTTTGGCTGAGGGCACCCATGAGTTGCATGAATTTACAATAGCAATGCAGTTGACCCGAGATAAATTCATTATTAAAGAGAGAGTTCCCGAAGCATTCAGTTTCTTTAATGATGAGCACTGGGAAATACTTGGCGATTATTACTTAAGTAATACAGAAAAGTACCGTACCGATAAATTATTTTTTATAGATAAAAATCCGAATAATTTTATGTTTATTGGGGCCATAAAATTAGCCATCCCTAATGCCAAAATTATTAATGCGCGACGTCATCCATTGGACAGTTGTTACGGATCTTTCAAGCAGTTGTTTGCATCCGGTCAACCGTTTAGTTATGACTTAGTGGAGTTAGGTGAATACTATATGGAGTATCAACGTATTATGGAGCATTGGCATGCAGTTTGCCCAGGCTTCGTGTTAGATGTTAATTATGAAGAGGTTGTGTCTGATCTTGATAATCAAGTTAAGCGAATTTTAGATTTCTGTGATTTACCATTTGAAGAGGGTTGTGTGCGTTTTCATGAAACAGAGCGAGCTATCAAAACCGCAAGTTCAGAGCAAGTAAGAAAACCGATATACTCGAACTCGGTTAATCTTTGGCGCAATTATGAGGATAATTTGAAAGATCTAATTGAAATTTTAGAGCCAATATTATTATCACTGCCTCCAAAAGATCGTCCCAATTCGTTGTAGGTTTTTTTTGACAAGCGTTATTTTTATATACGAATTATCTAGTTATTGACATAACAGATTGATTTAATAATGATTTATTTGTTTTTTTAGTATAAAACTATATTTTTATCATGTAATATATGTGATTATAGTGTTGTAGAAAAACAACATTTAATTGGTGCACTCATATTTTAACTCATAATATGTAACAAAGAGTTGTAGTATTGTTCCAACTAACTTACATTTAGATACAAATTAATAGAAATTAACATACATAGAATTTAATTTATTTTAGAACTCATGGGGAATTAAACATGGAAGCACAGAAGTTAAAAATAGGCTTGACACCAATTGCAGGGGCAATCGCTGCTGCATTAGCGCCATCACATCAAGTATTAGCCCAAGATGCAGATTTTGCACTTGAAGAAATCATTGTAACGGCGACCAAAAGAACTTTGAGTGTGCAGGATATCCCTGCATCGGTTCAAGCTATTAGCCAAGAAGCACTTGCAAATATGGGTGCAGCAACACAAGAAGATTTTGCTCGGTTTATGCCTGGAATCAATATTGTTTCTTATGGTGCAACCGGCAGTACGATAGTCTTCCGTGGTGCAATCACAGGCTCTGGTTATATTGCGGCATCAACTTCCTCTGTTTATTTGGATGAACTTGCGCTTACTACTCTGGGATCACAACCTACCATTCGTATGGTCGATATTGCTCGTGTTGAGGCACTTGCCGGACCACAAGGAACTTTATACGGTTCTGATGCACAAGCTGGAACCCTTCGAATTATTACGAATAAACCTGTAATGAACGAATTTGAGGCTGTTTTTGATGGAGAAATGGAAGGTGGCAGTCAATCAGATGCCAGCTATCGTGGTTCATTGGTATTTAACCTCCCGCTTGTAGAAGATAAATTGGCCCTGAGAATTGCTGCTTACAGTGATACAGAGGGTGGTTACATTGATAATGTATTGGGCTATACCGCGGACATGTCGGCAGTTGGCGAATCCGCTGGAACAATTACTTATCCCCAACACGGTAAGCTATCAAACGCACATGCGGTAGAAAGTAATTGGAATGATGCCGCGACTAACGGCTACCGGGCTAAATTGCGTTGGGATATGAATGACAGTTGGTCGGCAACCTTTACCGGTATGGCGCAGCATGTGGAATCAAATGGCGGCGGCAATAGTTTCAATCCTTATGTTGGCGACTTGCAGACAGTTTCATTCGTAGACAGTTGGTATAAACAAAATTTCAAAGCTTATGACATCTTGATTGAAGGAGATTTAGGCTTTGCTGATTTGGTGGCATCGACTAACTACTATAATTACTCAAGTCGGGGATCTAGTGATATTACTGATTATGCGCATTACTGGTCGCATACTTATTGTGTTGATTCTTATTACACACAAGCAACCAACCCATATTATTATGCTAATCCAAAAACGGGTTATATTTCATTTTATCCAGTATATTGTCAGGGGCCAGATATCGATAGTGATTTTTATTCCACCTCGCAAGGCGGGAGTCACTCTAAGAAAGTGTCTCAAGAAATTCGCTTGCAATCCGAAGGTGATCGGATAGATTGGATTGTGGGGTTGTATCTTGAAGATACGGTTGATGAATGGACGGCAGAATTTGCGGTACCAACAAATGGGATTACAGATACAAGCCTCTACCAAGATAGCTACTCTGCGGCAGCTTATAAGGAGTCGCAAGGGGCTGCCTTCCCTACAAAAGCAAGGTCAAATTGGTACTCAGACCAAAGAACACTTTGGGATCAAACGGCTGTGTTTGGCGAAGTCGCAATGCGAATGACAGATCAACTTACCCTTACATTAGGATTGAGAAGTTTTAACCGTAAGAATAGTAGCGCTTATTATGTGGATCATCCTGGGGCATCACATTCACAAGGGACAGCCCCATATGGTTACCCAAGCTCTTCTGACTTAGACTATCGTACAGCGAATAACGGTGCACCACCAGTACGTGCAGGTCAGGATAAAGTGACCATTCCTAAGGTCAGTCTAAAATATCAGCTGAACGAGGACACTATGGCTTACGCGCTCTTTACTCGAGGTAAACGTCCGGGTGGCGTAAACCGGAGTCGAGGTGAGCCTTTCTTCCCGAATGCGTATAACCCAGATGTTATGGATAATACTGAAGCAGGTATCCGTTCTACTTTTGGTGATGGACGTGGTCGTTTCAACTTGACGGCGTATTATATGGCATGGGATCAGTATCAGCTGGAACAAGTTGATCCTTCGTCAACACCTTGCGATGCGAATGGAGCTGTCGCGAAGATCACGGGACTTGACCCCGTTGCAGGTGGTCGAACCGGTACAATGACAGCGGGTATTTGTGGTCAACCATGGCAGAATTTAGTGGCCAATACCGGTCAAGCACATATATCGGGTGTCAATGTTGATGTGGAGTATGCGCTAACAGAGAATATAACTTTCGGACTGAACTACGAAAGAATGGAGGCGATGACTGATAGTAACCATGACCTTAATGGTACGGAAGCTTCTTTCGAAATTAAGAAAGGTTGGCGTCTACCATTGGTCCCAGAGAACAAAGGTTCTTTTTGGGCAACTTGGAGTGTACCGTCAACTGTCGCGGGCTCAGAGTATAAATATCTCCGCTTCCAAGCTTCAACTCAGGGAGGAATCATTAATAAGTTAGAGCAGGATTCATTAAACAGTTCTGCGAATCCTCAACAAAGTGCACCTGGATATTCGATTATGGATATCAGGGCAGGTTTACAAGGGGAAAATTGGGAGCTTGCGGCCTATGTCAATAACTTGACTGATGAACGTGCTCAATACAGTATAGGTACTGGCGACTTTGCTTGGGCTCAGGGGTCATCGAAACCTGGAGGCCGAGCTCATAATATGGATGTATACACAAACAGACCGCGTGAAATGGGAATCCGTTATATGAGGCGTTGGGGTGATTAAACGCTGATGATAGATAGTTAGAAAAAAACCGGGCTTTTGCCCGGTTTTTTTTAGTCTTATTTTTAGTCTTTAAAAGGGCCAGACTTCAAGACCATGAATGGCGTTACGGATATCCATCGACAGATTGACAGTACCTACTCGTTGTTTATTATCCAAATCATACAAAGAAATAGTTGAAGGCGAAGAGCCTACTGCAATAAAACGATCATCAATAGTGCATAAACCCCGCGCGAAGCTTTGCCGCGCAATATTAGAATCATCTATACCGGCGAATTCAATATCACTCTCTTTGTAGGTGATAATTTTATGAGCTTGCTCTTCTCCTTCTCGAGGAATAAAGCGGACACAATCACTGGCAGTATCATTGAACAAGACACCGTCATTCCAGAGTCTTGGGTTATGGGTTCCAGAGGGCAGATTGCAAATGATCTGAATGGAATTCCCTGGAGTTAAATATAATAGTCCATTAGATCTTAGGCCACTTAAAAATATGCCATCGTCATTCACATGGACCATATTAATATGGAAATCATTGACGCCACGTGGACCTTTATCACGTTGTGGATCAAAGGTTCCACCGGCCCATTGATCGTATTCTTGTCGAAGGTGAAATCCCCAATCAAATTTTTTGGTGTCTAAATTAAAGGCGAGTAGGCTATCAAACCCGGTAGAGCTAATAAATATTCGTCGGTTCATACGACATATTTCATGGGCGTGTTTGAGATAGCGATTTTTAAAAGACACGTTTAAATTAAAATCTTTGTCGTAACAGAAGAGCTCGTCACTGGCCGCGATATAAATATCGTCACCATCAAACGCAATACCTCTTAGACCGCGATCTGCACCCCGACCTTCAAAATCAATATTACTGGTATTCCAATCAACATGTTGCTGTCCTTCTTGTTTTTCAAAATCAACCGTATAAATACCGCCGTGACTTTCGCCTTGAACACTGCCACGAACGACAGAAGTAGCAATTAATTTTGGTAGTTTTATGGCCATAGTGGTTACGTTTTGTGTGAGATGAAGTTAAGATAATTGATTAACTATTATAATAAATTATTACTGAGGTAAGGGTAACTATTTTATCGTCGAGTATAGAAATATTTTGAAAAATTCTAAAATTAAAAATCTAACCATGTTAGCTACAGCCCTAACATTGATTGCGTCTTGCGAACCTCAATCCATTGAAATTGATTCTAGCAGCAGCGCTGATTTA
>JAPKEL010000048.1 GCA_028822065.1 Woeseiaceae bacterium
TTGCCAGTAACAACTCTAATGACATCATCTTTATGAAGACTTAAGCCAGATACAAAAGCAAACCTTTCGCTCTTACCTTTTACAGGTAAGTATTCAATATAGTTTGATGAACCTTCATTACCACCATCAAGAGACCAAGCTGGAAATTTTGACCTTGTATAGCCGGCAGTTAAATAACCATCCTCTGCGCGAATTCGGTAATCCATTACAATCCCTCGTCCTCCCGTATATTCACCCTCACCACCAGGCTCAGTATTGAGGGACATTTGATCAACCCAGAGCCCATTTCTTGCCTCATTGATTTCTGCAGGACAGTTATAAGTTTCCCCATGGAAACCACAAAACATAGCATTATTACCATCTGCTCCAGCTCGGCCTCCCCAGCCTCCAACTTGAGCCTCAACTATAGTATATTGTCGTCCAGTATCTGGATGGGTTCCGCCAATAAACGTTCCGCATACTGAGGCAAAATGACCAGCTGATAATCTTTCAGGCATATATTTAGCTAGGCAACGCCACATTAAGTCGTAAACCCTGAGCTCTACTTCATAATAAAAGCCAAGTGGAGCAGGCTCCTGTGCATCAAACACAGTTCCAGGTTTTGTAATAAGTTCTATTGGTCTAAAGGAGCCTCCATTGCATGGGGAGTATGGATCTGTCATTGACTTAAAAATCATTTGAGCTGCAACCATGACTCCATCACGTGTGGTATTAACTGGCGATGAAAGTTGCTCTGGGTTATCTCTTAAGTCAACAGTAAAGCACTCATCGCTAATTGTTATTTTTACATTATAAAAACTACCATCATCTTGTTCTTCAGAGAGCTCGAAAACCCCTTTAGGTAGTTTTAACAACTCAACACGAGAAGCCTTTTCACCAAAATCCATAAACTCTACCATGGCTCTCTCAAAGACATTAGCGCCATATTTTTTAGCAAGCTCCTGGAGTCGTTTTGTGCCAATCCTAACTGCTGCTATTTGCGCCCAAACATCACCATATATAGTATCGGGCATTCTTGAATTAACTATAAGGATGTCCATAACAGATTGAATGGTTTGGCCTCGACTTATAGCTTTAATAGCAGGGAGTCTGATGCCTTCCTGAAAGATTTCAGTGGCATCCCCAGTTAGAGAGCCTGGCGCCATCCCTCCTACATCAGAATTATGGGCAATATCTGCCGTCCAGGCGATAAGTTTCCCATCATAGAAAACAGGCATTGCAATTACAATATCATTTAAATGTGTGACACCTCCATAATATGGGTCGTTTGTCATAAAGACATCCCCTTCTTGGACATCTCCAGGCTGATCAAATTTATTTAATATAACCTTTACTGATTTATCAAGGACACCAATAAAAGCGGGTATTCCTGCTCCAGAGGAGGCAATTTCACCTTCTGCATCCATTATTCCAGTACCCATATCTAAAACCTCATAGATAATTGAGCTCATAGCTGTTTTACGAATTGACGCAAACATTTCATCAGCCGTAGCTTGAAGTGAGCTTTGAATAATCTCAAGAGTAATAGGGTCGTATTCTTCTTTTTTCATTTTCTTCTCCTTGTAGGTAGTTTGGTTACAAATATAAACTACCGTTATTATTATATTTCAATATGTATATTGGTGTACCCATCAACGCGTACTCTGTTGCCAGGGTGGATGACTGTAGTTGCCCCAGAATCTTCAATTATTGCAGGGCCATTAAACTCCATGCCAGGCAAGAGCTTTTCACCATTATAGAGAGTTGCTCTATGGACGCCTTCAAGAGCATAGTCCACTTCTCGTGCTCCTTTTCTAGCTTCTGCTTCTTTAATCCCTTGGTCGGGGCGTTTTTGCATAGTTAGTTTTCCTACTTCAGATGTTGCAACGACATGAATCCCAACTAACTCAACTGACGTGTCCAGTCGATAAGTATATTCACGCTCATAGGTATTATGGAACTCATCCTCAATTAGTCCTATTTGCTTGTCAGAAATTGGTCCATCAGAAAGACGCACTTCAGTTGTATGCTCCTGATTCTTATATCTGAAATTTCCATAACGAATAAACTTTATACTTTTTTTATCAATACCTTCCGATTGAAATTGCTCTATAGCTTGCAATTCTACACTTGAAAAAACTGACTCAATGTCAGAAGCCGCTCCTTCGGCTAGATCTACTAGGTGGGTTACAAAATGATCCCGTCTCAAATCTGACATCATCATACCCCATGCTGAAAATACAGAAGCTGCTGCAGGTATGATAACTTTTTTGACCCCTAATTCTTGTGCCAAAGCAACAGCATGCATCCCTCCTCCTCCACCAAAGGCAACTAGAACAAAATCACGCGGATCAAAGCCTCTATTGAGAGATACAAGTTTTAACGCGTTAACCATATTGTTATTTGCAATGCGAATAATACCTCTGGCAGCCTCCTCAGCAGTAGTGCCTAATTTATCACCAACTTTAGTGAGTGCGGATTTAGCAGATTCCATGTCTGCATTGATAGCGCCGCCGCAAAAATAATCCTTATTAATACGTCCTAACATTAAGTTAGCGTCTGTAGTAGTGGCTTCAATTCCACCCTTTCCATAGGCTGCTGGTCCAGGTATTGCGCCTGAAGATTGGGGACCAACATGAAGCTTACTATAATCATCAACCCAAGCAATTGAGCCTCCGCCGTTTCCGATTTCAACTAAATCAACAACGGGAACCATAATTGGATAGCCTGCACTTTTCCCATCTCTTTCAATCCAATAGTTAGTCATTATGCGAACTTGAGCGTTTTCAATAAGCGAACATTTAGCAGTTGTCCCCCCAATGTCCAACGCTATGACATTTGGCTCATTAATCAATTTTCCAAGTTCTGCGGCACCCCAAAAGCCTGATGCTGGACCAGATTCAACCATTGTGATTGGGATACGTGATACAGACTCTAAAGAGTCTACTCCACAATTAGACTGCATAATATAAGGACTTCCTTTGAACCCTTTTTCTTTTAACCCGTTTGCAAGTTGTTTCAAGTATTTTTCTGCAGCTGGTTGCACATACGCAGATAGAACTGCTGTACTAGTTCGTTCGTATTCTCGCCACTCTCTAGTAATTTGATGAGAAGCAACCACTGCAACCTCAGGCCACAATCGTTTTACTTCCTTCATTGCAGTCTTTTCGTGTGCAAAATTAGCATAGCTATGTAAAAAACAAACAGCAACTGCAGCAACACCCTCTGATTTAAAGTCATCTAGAATACTGGGTAATAAAGCCATATCCAGTGACTCACTTTCTTCTCCACGGTAGCTCATTCTGCCTGGTAGCTCACGTCGAAGATATCGAGGGACAAAAGGGATAGGCTTTTGATAATGTAAATTAAAAAAGTCAGGCCTATTTCCTCTTGCAATTTCAAGACTATCACGAAATCCTTTAGTGGTAATTAAGCCAACTTTGACGCCCTTTCTTTCTGTGATTAAATTAATGACAACGGTTGTTCCATGAGCTAAAAAATCAACTTCAGAAGGGTCTACCTGTCCTTTCGTTAGAACATTTAAAACCCCTGTTTCAAAATCTGGCGGTGTTGTATCAGTTTTTGCTGTAACAATTGAATGTTTTCCTGTCTCTGTATCAGTTTCAAAGCATACTAGATCGGTAAAAGTTCCACCAACATCTGTTGCAACACGAATCATTGATTTTTTCATAGTGAGTCCATTGTATTGTTTGTAAGCTTATTTAATAAAAAGCAGGCTGCAGCTGGAAGCTTAATCTGCTCAAGATCTTTAATTTTTTCAGAAGTAAAGTAATTTTCTTCATGAAGGCAATTTACAGTGCCCAGTAAAGTTCCATCTACAACAACTGGAAGATTAACTACAGATTGACAACCCAGTTTTTCTATCAAGCTATAATCAGAAAAAACTTTTGATATGTCACCAATGTTATTAGCAACAAAATAATCGTGCTTATCTAGAACAATTTCAGTCCAATCTGACTTTTCTATGGGTTTAGTGCCTGATATTGGATATTCTTTTGGCATATTAGAGAAGATTCTTTGAGCTTGGGCGTTAGGAATATCAAATGTTGTCAGAGTAAAAAGTTTTATCTCTATGAAATTTTTTACTAATTGATATAACGCAGTAAAAGCATCATCAGGATGATTTCTTTTACTGGATAAAGATTTTAAAAATTCTGAATAATCAATCATAAATTACACGCTTTGTATTATTTGTTTCCAGAATGTATGTTTAAGTCCATACTATGGTCTTTTGAAAAAATTAAATTTCCACGACAATCAAAAATCCCCGGTATGTCCTTAACTGTATCCTGATCTCCAAAAACATTCATTGTGCATACGTGAAGGACTGTTGTGACTTTGTTTGTGTGGTTCCATGCAGAGTGGCTACGAGATGAGTCAAAGTGTAGAGAGTCTCCAGCTTCAAGAATATTAACCACACCATCAATGTATATTGTAATAGCCCCTTCTAGGATGAAAAAAAACTCTTCACCTTCATGACTTATTGATTCTGATCTATGGCCAGGCATCTCGTGAATGATTACGCTATTAAGTGTATGCCCAGGGAACGAGTCTGATAGGCGCTCATATTGCAAACCATTTTTATTAATTGTATAAACATCACGTTCTTGATGTCGAGTAATTGATGATTTACTTTTTGGCTGGCTAAGAAAATTAGTAACATCAGATCTAAGAAAATTAGCAATAGCAGTCAATGAGGTTAGGGAGGGCGAAGTTAGTCCTCGCTCAACCTGAGAAATAAAGCCTATAGAGAGCCCTGATGATATGGCAACTTCTTTCATTGAAAGTTTTAGCTCCTTTCGGCGCAACCTTAATCTTTCACCTAGTGTATTTTCAGGATCTTCTTGAATTACTGTAGAGTTTTTTTTCATGGAGGTTTAGTAAGTAAATTTTAGTATAGGTAAAATATATTAACATAATTTTATTGAAATTATTACATTTGAATAAAAAAAATCATAAAAATTTAGTATAAGTAAAATATATTAGTCAAACTTATAAAAGTGTGTTAATATTAATTTCCAGTTACAAAGTTAACTAGGGTTATTTTTTTATAGGAGAGTAATAATATGAATGTTAAATATAGCAAAAAGCCTGTAGGTTTAATTGCTTCGATGTTCTTGGCAATTTTATTTACATTTAGTTCTAATGCAGTTTTTGCAAAGAGCTATGAAGTGGCTTATCTATCAGCAAGTTCTGCCAATACTTGGCTTGGAGCTTCTGTTAAAGAGATGCAATCAGTCGCTGACAATAATGATATAAATATTACAGAGTTTGATGCACAGTTTGATCCTGCAAAACAAACATCACAGCTTCAAGACGTAATTGCTTCAGGCAAGTATCAAGGTATTGTCGTCTGTGCAATTTATGGTGTTGGACTAATTCCAGATATTGAAGATGCAATAGCTGCAGGTATTGAAATTGTGGTACTTAACCAAATTGTTGGTCCTGACTTAACTACATCAGATCCTCAAGTAGATGGCATTGCTGCATCTGTTTTGGCTTCGCCTTATCGATCAGGACAGCGTCATGGTGAACTAACTGTTCAAGCCTGTGAGGGTGACGATAACTGTGAGGTTGTCTTTATTTATGGTATTAAAGGCATACCACTTGATGATGCAATCAGACAAGGGTTTGATGATGTAATCTCACAACATCCATCAATTAAAGTTATTGCTGAGGGTGAAGGAAAATATCTTGGTCCTGACGGTGGTATAGCTGCTACACAGGATATTCTTAGTATGAACAGTTCGTTCGATGTTATGGTTGGTGCTGATCAATCAATACAGGGAGCTGCAATTGTTTTAGCAGACGAGGGAATGACTGGTCAAGTCAAACTCATAGGTCTAGGTGGATCCGCACCAGCGCTTAAGGGTATCTCAGACGGTTCTTGGTTTGGTGGCGTTTTTGGAGCACCTGGTACCGAAGGACGCTATGCAATGGAAGCAATGGTTGATGCTTTGAAAAATGGCGTTGATCAAGGCGGTATTGATCCACTTGCTACAGCGCCCGATGGCGGTTTAATTACCTCTGGAAATGTTTCTAAATTTTCAGCTGAGTGGGATGGCTAACATATAATACCAAAGCCCTTACTGCCGAGGATATGGTTAGTAAGGGTTTTGGGCTTCTTAAATAGTAATAAATACTAGTCTTAATTTTGTATTATAGGAAACTATAGTAGATTAGTAATTCTTAGAAAAACCAGATGGCTTTTTAAATTTTTAACTATGAAAAGTAATAATTCAGCACACAAAATAATGTATTTAAATCCGGTAGGGTTTGATGCTTATGATGCGTTTTTTGCAGAAATGATAAGAAAGCACAAGTTTCCAAATTCAGAAGTTCAAGTAGCTTCACTTTCTTCATCAGTTGGGCAAATGGATAATCTAGAGTACAGAACTTATAATGCACTTATAGCTACAGATCTTATTAAGGCAACAAGACAAGCATCAGTCGAAGGGTTTGATGCACTAATTATTGGATGCTTTTACGACCCATTCTTATTTGATTCTAGAGAAATTTCTGGCGATATGGTTGTTGTTGGACCATGCCATTCTTCGATCGAAATCGCATTAAAGCTATCCAACTCTTTCTCTGTTATTATAGGACAAAAAAAATGGCAGCATGAAATGCAATCGACAGTAATAGAATATGGTTTTGGAGAGCATCTGGCCTCATTTAGAGATGTTGGTATGACTGTTCCAGAGTTTCAAAAAGACCATAAGCTCACAGAAAAAAAATTAATGGAGGCTGCTCGTCTAGCAATAGAAGAAGATGGGGCAGAATCTATAATATTAGGCTGTACATTGGAATTTGGTTTTTTTGAAAAAATTCAAAATAAATTTAATATTCCAGTCATAGACCCTTCAATAGCCGCATTAAAACAAGCAGAGCAGGCCGCTATTTTAAAGAATCAATTTGGCTGGAAGCCTTCAAGGCAATGGAGCACTGAAGCCCCACCTGAAAATGATATTAATCGCTTTGGTTTGTTTAAAGAAGACTATCATTTTGGAAATCGTATAATTGTTTAATAAGTATTAAATCCAGTGGAAAAACGCAACAATAATGTTAAGGCTTTTATTAGTTTTGATAAAGTTAGTAAGAGCTTTGGTGCAACCAATGCATTAATCAATTGTTCAGTTGATTTCGAATTAGGAAAAATTCACTCTTTAGTTGGTGAAAATGGAGCAGGTAAGTCCACTTTAGGCAAGCTCATTCTAGGTATTTATAAGTTAGACAGTGGAGCTGTCTCTATTGATGGAATCCCAGCTTCATTCTCATCTCCAACAGAAGCCGTAAAGCTTGGTTTGGTAGGAATATCACAAGAATTATCGTTATTGCCTGATCGTACAGTAATTGATAATATTGCCATGGGAAGAGAGACAACTTACGGCCCCTTTGTTTCAAGTAATAAAACTAAAGAACAAGTCCTTAAAGTTATGGACAAATACGATCTTCATGTAGATCCAGAAAAAATAGTTGGCATGTTGTCTGTAGCTGATCAGCAAAAGGTTGAGATTCTTCGAGCCCTGAATACTAACGCGCGTTTGATTGTTTTTGATGAGCCCACTGCCCGATTAGCTGGCCATCAAGTAGAACAACTCCATAGCCTAGTGCGTTCTTTGGCCAAGTCTGGAAAAGCTGTAATTTATATATCTCATTATCTCGAAGAAATCCTGGCTATTTCTGACACTATCACATTATTAAGAAATGGTCATAAGGTTAGAACAGAATCAGCTTCCAATGAGACTCGAGACAGTCTAATTGAGGGAATGACTGGTCGTGATGTTGGGAGTTTATTTCCAGAATTATCAAAAATTGATCCAAATAAAGATGTTCTTTTAAAGGTAAATAAGCTTTGTCGAAATAACGAGTTTCAAGATATTTCATTTGAAATAAAAAAAGGAGAGATCCTTGGAATTGCTGGTTTGGTGGGTTCAGGCCGTAGTGAATTAGCACTCACTATTTATGGTGATCGGCTTCCTGACAGTGGCTCCATTGAGTTTTGTGGAAACAAGGTTGGCTTAAAAGGTATTTCAGATTCGGTTAAGTTAGGTATGGCGATAGTTCCAGAGTCTAGAAGGGATCAGGGGTTAATGCTAGAGCGTTCACTTTTAGAAAATACGTCATTACCATACTTAAAAAGATTTGCTTCATGGTTTTATGGTATTAACAAATCTCAAGAACGGAAAGAAGTCATAGATAGTTGTGTTGAAACAATGGTTAAGCATAGTGGCATTGAAAAAGAGGTTCAGTTTTTATCAGGCGGAAACCAACAAAAAGTGTTGTTTGCTCGTGCCGCTATGGGCAAGCCAAAACTGCTGATAGCAGATGAGCCTACACGTGGTGTAGATATTGGTTCTAAGCAGGTAATTTATGAGTTAATATCACAATTGTCAAAGGTTGGAGAAGCGGTTCTACTTATCTCTTCAGAGGTTGAGGAAATTATAGGCATTGCACATCGAACGCTTGTAATGTCAAAGGGAAAGGTTGTGGCAGAACTTAGTGGTTCGGAGTTAAAAAAATCAACCATCATGGAAGCAGCATTTAAACAATGATAATCTTATGAATAAAGCGTTAGAATTTTCGAAAAAACATGGTATTGCTATAATAACAATAGTAATTTTTATTCTTTTGGCTTTAACAACTGAAGGTTTTTTTACCGAACGCAATTTAAGAAACATTTTAGATCAACAGTCTACAATTTTGATTGCGGCTTCATTTATGACAATCGTAATTATCTCTGGTAATTTTGATATTTCAGTCTCTGCGATTTTTGTTGTTTCTCCTTTATTTACGCTATTTGTTGAGAACGCAACTGGAAATTTGTTTTTGGGTGTATTGGCAGGTATTAGCATTGGATTATGTATGGGGGCCTTTAACGCCATAGTTGTTACTTATTTTAAGGTGAACTCATTTATTGCTACACTTGCAACCTCATTTATGTTTTTTGGGTTAGGCTATCTTATTAGTGACAGGTCGTTGATGAGACCTGCGGGAGAGGCGTATCAGCAAATTGCCCGCACTAAGATTTTTGATATTACATCAGCAGCATGGTTGTCATTAATTGTTGTAATTATTGCAAGTATTTTGCTTACGCGTACTCGTTTTGGTCGTAATGTATTTGCAACTGGTGGTAACCAAGAAGCAGCCCGCTTGGCGGGCATAAATGTAGCTAGAGTCCAAGCAACAACGTTTATTCTTCTTGGAGGGGCTGCGGCTCTTGCTGGCATTGTTAGCTCTTCAAGATCTATTTCAGCTCAACCGTCTGATGACTTTAGCTTTGTTTTTGCTGTACTAACAGCGGTCATTGTTGGTGGTACTTCAATCGCTGGAGGTAAAGGCGCAATATGGAGAACGGTTGCTGCAGCATTTTTTCTAGCCTTCATGAGTAACGGGTTTAATTTGAATCAAGTTGATCCTCTTTGGCAAAGAATTATTTTAGGGCTTGTTATAGTTATTGCAGTGGCGATAGATTCATGGTCTCAACGGAAAAATGTTTAATGATTAATAAAAAGCAATTATATAAAATGTTTAAGATTATATTTGATTAGAGTTGGAGTAGAAATATGATTAGAGTTGGAGTTGATGTAGG
>JAPKEL010000004.1 GCA_028822065.1 Woeseiaceae bacterium
TTTATTTAAGCGTCACCCAAATAAGATCAATTATAGTATCGCCAGTATTACCACTTTCGTGACCCACTTCGATAGGAATTTCTTCCATCCAGCCAACTGCGCCAGTTCTTGTTATTTCGGTACCTGGGTATAAAACTCCCCCACGACGCTCTGACCACATTCCACCTTTAATATGAATATAAATTTGACCACCAGAATGACTATGAAGACCTTCCCATTCACTAGGCTTAACTTTTACTCGTTGCACAATAAGTCGTTCATTCTCCAATAGTAATTCCAAAGGGATATCTGGATATACCTGAGGTAAGCGATCAACTCCTGGGAAAATCGGACTATCACCTTTTAAAGTCACATAAATTAACTCGATTGGTTCATCTCCGCTATTGCCTGATTCATGCCCTGCTTCAATTGGTATGGCATCCATCCAGCCAACAGAACCATCTTCATCAAATTCCCTTTCGTATTCAATTTCTCCGTCCAACCTTCCAGACCAATAACCACCTTTTATATGAACATAAATCTGTTTGCCTGGATGACTATGAATGCCCTCCCACTCTCCAGGACCAACCACTAATTTTTGCAAGATTACGTGTTCATTCTCGAATACAACTACCCCATCTTTGTCAGCTAAGTTCGGGTATATTAAAAGATATGGATTATTTATCTCTGACGGAGCACAAGCAGTCAAAGATAAAAATAGAAGAATAACTAAAATATTATGCATAAGCTTAAGTTATACCAAAAACCAATATATAACTAACTGTTATTTTTTTTATCCACTAAAGAAGTCGCTCGAATCCTATTTTATATTCTCGTCCACTATCAGGAAACCCAAGCTGAGGTAGAATTATAGCGTCATTAATATTGTTTAATGCGATATAAACCTTCCAGTTATCAATAATATTAATGAAAAAATTAACATCAATTCTATTCGAAGAGCCTAATTCAACTATTTTTCCATCAAGACCTTCATCTATAGCACCATCAATTTTTTGAATGCTTAATCGACTTGTGAGTTGCTCAGAAAAATCATAATCCACTACTAAATTTAGCTGCACCTCGGGTTGCATTAAAATAGGTGGTCTTAAATCATCTTTACCTATATCTGCCTCATTTGACTGTAGATTACCGTTTAATTGCATTTGAAGTTTATCTGAAAACAAATATGTAGCCTCAAAACTAAACCCTTTGCCTTTTGAGCCACTAATATTATATCTTTGATCATATCGATTGTTATTTTCAATAACCTGTCTCTTAGATATTGCATCACTTATTTTTGTTGTCCAGAATGTGGTGGTAATTGATGCGGGAGATTCCTCCGGAAACCAACTGAAGGTGAGGTCCGCAAGTATTGCGGTTTCGGGCCTCAAGTTTGGATTAATAATAAATTTATCTAAGGCAACCCCATAAAGCTCTCTGAGCGTTGGAAAACGTGTGCGCTTACCAAGGCTAAATATGGCATAAAAACTACCCTCAGGCTTCCACTCAAAATTTATGTTACTTGCCCAATCCGATAAATTAGGTTGAGGGTTTTTATCACCCGATATTGGTGTTTTAAAATGATCATAAGATGAGCCTAATGAAATCCTAAGTTTTTCCTTAATAGATATATCAAATTCAGCTCCAAGACTCATAAGTTCCTGCGCATACTTCTCATTTGGTAGTGTGACGAGTGGTTTATAATTTGTATCTTGCTGATAATGACTTGTAGTTTGATAGTTTCCTATTAAACGACCACCAATGTTATCTCGGTTTAAATTTAATACTAATCTCAATCCTTTTGTTGTGTCTTTATCTTTTTTGGACTTCTCAATCGAAAGATAAGCCATATCATCATACTGATTAATGGTTTGTTCAAATTGTTGCAACCAACTCGTCAATTTTATGGAGGTAATATTATTGAAGTCATGACTTACATTAAGCGTCGTTTGCTGTAGATCCCAATTTGGATATCTCCAATACCTTGGTTTCTTTATACTTGGATCAATATGACCTGCTGGTGGAACTCCTTTGTTAGCATCCACTGAGAGATGTGATATTTTCAATGAACTCTTTTCCAGCTTACGGTCAACGGAAAACCATAAGCTGGTTGACTCAGAATCGGTATTTAATCTTTTACCTTCTTTTTTTGGTGCAAACTGAATAATATCCATTTTGGAATAAGAAAGATTACCTTTTCTCCGGTATGAACCTGAAAAAGCAAGGTTATAACCATTAATATTTTTTGCGTTTGTAAAGGTGTGATTTTGCAGACCATCTCCTCCCATCTCAGTCCTAAGGCTACACTTATCAAAATCACAATCATTTATTGATAATATTTCAACTGCCCCCAGCATCGCGTTAGAGCCATATTCAATGGGAACCGCTCCTTTTGAAATAGTCAGTCGATCAATCATACCAATTGGGAGTAAACCTATATCAATTCGACCATCCCAAGGGATAGATAAAGAGGCGCCATCTAGAAATATAGCAGCCTGCCTTTCATTTGATCCTCTTAATCGTAAAACCGTCTCTCCACGAGAATTGGATCTAACACTTACAATTGGTCGATTAAGAAAAATATCTGATAGAGAGGTAGGTGCACTTCTCGAAAGCTCTTCTTGATCAATCATAGTAACTAGTTGCATAGCTCTATTGCTTGATTTATTCGATATAACAGTAATTTCATCAAGCATCGCTTCATTTGCTAGCGATGTATTAATAACGAGTATGACGCAGACAAAAATAAGGAAGTTTCTTTTTATTTTGAGATAGTCGATCACTGAATGATTGTATGTAGATTTATCTAATTAGATTTATGCGGTCGAATTTAATTTCGAAATTAAATAAAAGTTTTCACTATGACTCTTTCTGCATTGATGGCCATGCTGCTTCCAAATATTTAAACATCGACCATAATGTCATTCCAGCCGATAATAATAAAAAAGAAAATCCAATAGCATAAACATCAAAACCCAGAATCGTTTCCTTATAAACCATAAAACCAATGCCGCACATCTGCAAAGTAGTTTTCAGCTTTCCTGACCATGATACAGCTACTTTAGCTCTATCTCCGATAGTCGCCATCCATTCTCGTAAGGCAGATATAGTTATTTCACGACCTATGATAATGACCGCAATAATATCCACATACCATCCTGGATCTGACTGCACTAACAATACTAGAACAATAGCCACCATCAACTTATCAGCAACCGGATCAAGAAAAGCGCCAAAACGTGATATCTGCCCATATTTTCTGGCTACATAACCATCAAGTAAGTCCGTTATTGCTGCAAATCCAAATATTAACCCTGCGATTGGTCTTGCATTTTCAGCTTGTAAATAAAAACAGATCACAACAACAGGAATTGCAGCTATCCGAAGTAAGGTTAAAAAATTGGCAAATGTTATTTTCATAGGTCCATCATAAAGTTCAGTTGTGATTATGTAAATTATTAAAAATTCGAACTGACATTGCCTTACTAATACCATTGATTTTACTAAGATCCTCAACACCTGCCCTCATCACGCCATGAATACCACCAAATTGCTTCAACAACTCACGCCTTCTGATTGGACCCAACCCTTCAATGCCATCTAAACGAGACCGTTTGCGATTTATATTTCTTCTTTGACGGTGGCCAGTAATAGCAAATCTATGCGCCTCATCCCTGATACGTTGAATTAAATGCAATACAGGTGAATCAGCCGCTAAATTCAAAGGTTCATTTTGTGTTGTCAAGAATAATTGCTCCATACCGGGTTTCCTGGATCTTCCTTTCGCTACGGCAATAACGATAATATCTTTTATATTCAGCTCCTGAAGAATACTCATGCATGATGATAATTGACCCTTACCGCCATCTAAAAATAATATATCAGGCATCAATTCTTCACCGCTTTTAATTCTTTTGTAACGTCGACCTACAGCTTCAGAGAGAGCCGCATAATCATCGCCATAATCTGAAGATTTAATGTTAAAACGTCTGTAGTCACTTTTAAGTGGCCCTAATTCGTTGAAGACAACGCAAGAGGCTACTGTGGCTTCACCAGATATATGACTCACATCAAAGCACTCTATCCTCTTTGGTTGATCTCCGTTACAGAATAGTTTACCGAGTGATACAAGTTGCGAAGCCAAAGAGGCTTCACTTGAAATTTTGCATTGCAACTCATATGCTGCATTCTTATGCGCCATATCCAACCAACCGAGTCGATTGCCACGGACATTATTGGTTAATCTAACTTTTCGTTGAGCTTTATCGGATAATAAATTCTCCAATACAGAATCTTTCGTAACAGACTCTGGGACAATGATTTCTGAAGGTGATTTTATGCTCAAATAATATTGAGAAAGAAATTCTTGTTGGATTTTTACTCTACTAGTAGCACCTCTAATTTTAAAATAATAATTCTTATTGCCTGTTACCGAACCATTTCTTATTGATAAAATAGCAACACAATGAGTTACCCCGTCTGAAGCAATTCCGAGAACATCTATATCTGTTCGTCTACTCGTGGAAACGAATTGTTTTGCTTGTATTTCTTTCAATCGACTAATTTGATTTCGATATTTCAATGCCTCTTCGTATTTTTTCTGTTCAGAGCATTGCTCCATGCGTTTAACCAAGCCGTTTACGATGCTTTTATTTTTGCCGGCTAGAAATTGCATAGTAGAATTAACGTCATTGTCATATTCATTTTTTTCAATCAAGCCCACACATGGCGCCGAGCATCTTTGGATTTGATACTGCAAACAAGCTCTTGATCTATTTTTAAAAAAACTGTCCTTACATTGACGAACTAAAAATACTTTCTGCAATTCAGTTAACGTTTCCCTTACTGCAGCTGCATTAGGATATGGCCCGAAATATTTGCCTTTATGAGATTTTGCGCGTCGTTGAAATTCAATCCTAGGAAATTGATGTTCAGTAGCTACATAGATATAAGGGTAACTTTTGTCATCTCTTAACACGACATTATAACGGGGTTTGTTTTTCTTAATTAAATTATATTCAAGGATTAAAGCTTCGGTTTCAGTGTTTGTAATAGTGAGTTTAATATCACAAACTTTGGTCATTAGTAGCGTTGTTTTTCGATCTCTCTGCTCTGATTGGAAGTAATTCGGAACGCGCTTTTTTAAATTCTTGGCCTTTCCTACATACAAAATACTACCGTTATTACCAAGCATGCAATACACGCCTGGTTTAGATGGTAATTTACTTAAAAATTTACTTTTATTTTCAAACAACTCAGACATAAACTATTTTCTCAAAAGCATGCTTACTCGGTTAAATATCTCCTCAAACATCGGCAACGTTAATCGTTTTGTATTCAGGTTATAACGACTGCAATGATATGAGTTGATGAGTTGAAAGCGATTAACTTTGTGCTCATTGCCATGCCCAAATTTATAATCCGCTTGCTTTAAAAGCAAAGACTTAATTATCGCTCTATGCGCTATACCTCCTAAGGCCAAGATAATTGACCCCTTTTCTAGCATCAGGATTTCATTTCTTAGATAGCCATTACAATTGTTAATTTCACTGCCGTTAGGTTTATTTTGTGGTGGCAAACATTTTACAGCATTGGTAATTTTACAATTTATTAACTCTAAATTATCACTGGATGAAATTGATTTATCACGATTGCTGAAACCATACTTATGTAAATTTTTATACAAAGAAACGCCCGCATAATCACCTGTAAATGGCCTACCAGTGCGATTGGCACCATGCATTCCAGGTGCCAATCCAACCACCAACAAACGTGACTTGTTATGCCCAAATGCGGGTACAGGTTTACAAAAATAGGTTGCATGCTGCTCCTTAACCTCCGCTAGGAAATTGGCAAGTCGATTACATTTCTGGCAATTAGGATCGTAAGTATCGGACATTCTCAATTATTTCTAAGTGTTTAAACGTTACTAGTATAATATGTATCCATTAACCTGACACCTAGAATACATAACATATGCCTTTTATCTTATTCAACAAACCTTATGGCATCATCAGTCAATTTAGTGGTGAGGAAGACACCTTAGCAACTTTTATTAAGGATAATTCTGTCTACCCAGCTGGACGACTTGATAAAAAAAGCGAAGGATTGCTAGCACTCACCAACGACGGTAAATTGCAAGCAAGGATATGTGAGCCAAAAAAAAAGCTTTTAAAATATTATGTAGTTCAAGTTGATGGTGAGGTCACTCAAAAACATTTAGATCATCTTATACATGGATTAATCCTTAAAGATGGCGCTGCTGCAGCACATAGTGCACGTATCATCGATCCTCCTGAAGGCATCTGGGAAAGAAAGCCTCCAGTCAGGTTCAGGAAAAATATACCCACTTCATGGCTAGAAATAACAATATTTGAAGGTCGAAAACATCAAATCAGAAGAATGGCAGCTGCCGTTAACCTCCCAGTCCTTAGGCTGGTACGCTGGCAAATCGGTCCGTGGTTAATAAATGACTTAGAGCTCGGCTGCACTCTAAAAATGTCCAACAAAGAAGCATGGTCAATGCTTAATTAACAATTGCTTTTGCTTGTAATTCAGGAATTCCAAGAGCAATTTCCATAGCTTGCTCATAATTTAACCTCGGATCAACCGGTGACTTATAGGCAATAGATAGATCTTCATCGTCTAATCCTCTCGCTCCTCCAGTGCACTCAGTGACATTCTCTCCGGTCAACTCAAGATGAACGCCGCCCAAATATGTGCCCAGTTTTTCATGCACACGAAAGGCAGATTCCAATTCAGATGATATTTTCTCAAAGCGTCTCGTTTTTGTACCATTTGCAGTAGATTCCGTATTTCCATGCATTGGGTCACAAACCCACAGAATGGGTGAACCAGTTTCATTAGCAGCTTCTATCAAAGACGGTAAGTTGGCCTCAATACTTTCGGCGCCAAATCTATGAATAAGAGTAATTCTTCCTGGTAGTTTATTTGGGTTAAGGCATTCAATCAAGCCTTGCAACCACTCAGGCGTCATGCCATTTCCTATTTTTATGCCGATTGGGTTTGCTACGCCACGAAAATACTCTACATGAGCACCATCAAGCTCAGCGGTTCGCATTCCTATCCAAGGAAAATGAGTTGTTAAATTATACCAATTACCGGTTCTTTCAATATATCTTGTTTGTGCTTGCTCATAAGGCAAGTGCAACCCTTCATGTGCTGTGTATATTTCTGCTTTTTGCGAAAGAAATAATGGTCTCCCAGAAGTAGATTCAATAAAATCAATAGATTCTGTAATCGTTTTAATAATTTCATTATATCTATCAGCCATTTCAGAATGGCCCACCCAGTCTAAATCCCAATATTCAGGATGATGTAAATCTACAAAACCACCATCAATCAATGAGCGAACAAAATTCATAGTTAACGCAGCTCTTTCGTAGCCACGTAATATTAATTCCGGATCAGGAATTCTGTCATCACTCGTAAAGGGGCTCCGATTAATAATATCACCACGATAACTGGGTAATTCTTGACCGTTTTTTGATTCTAAATCAGCGGATCTAGGTTTCGCATATTGGCCTGCCATTCTTCCAATCCGGACAACTGGCTTCTTCAGTCCATACTGCATCACCGTACTCATTTGCAGTAAAATTTTTAATTTAGCTACAATGCTTTCCGAGGAACAATCGCTGAAACTCTCGGCACAGTCACCGCCCTGCAAAACAAACACTTCTCCCCTTTGGGCTGCCGCGATATGATCATTCAGTTTGTCAATTTCCCAAGACGTTACAATAGGTGGCAATTTTCCAAGCTCGGCAACAACTGTCGCTAAATGCTCTTTGCTTGGATAATTAGCTTGTTGCGCCGCGTTGAGAGCTTGCCAAGAAGTAGGTTTCCAATTACTTTGTTTCATTTTTTGTCCACTAAATTATCGTTCATACGTTAATGATTTGGGATTGTGCATGCCAAAACTTATTATTGCAATCATAAGCTTACATGATAATTATAAAAGTCATTTTAAATTATAACTGTAAGTATCTATGCTTTCCATTACCCTTCATTAAAAACATCACTGGAAACAACGATAAAGGGCAGGCAAAATAAGGAGCTAATCTATCGTGTTATTACTTTTGGCACATATCTTTTTAGGGGTAAATTTTGAAACACATACTTGAGAGTCTCAATTTAAATTCAATTAATGCTGGAAGCTGGTCCGGTGAAGTTTCGTTGCAATCTGAAGATGGGAGTTTAATCGAATCAATAAATCCATCAACCAATGAAGTCATTGCCTGTGTAAAAAATACCACTGCAGATGAATATGAGAAAATCATATCATCTGCACAAGAAGCTTTTCTTGAATGGCGGACAATACCTGCGCCAGTAAGAGGAGATGCCATAAGAAGAGTTGGTACGGCTTTAAGAGAAAACAAAGATGCGCTTGGCAGTTTAGTAAGCTTAGAAATGGGGAAAATCAAAGCTGAAGGTGATGGTGAAGTTCAAGAAATGATTGATATGGCTGATCTTGCCGTCGGTCAATCGAGAATGCTTTATGGCATGACTACTCAATCAGAACGGCCAATGCATCGCATGTATGAGCAATGGCATCCATTAGGCCTTGTCGGCATCATATCAGCATTTAATTTCCCTGTAGCGGTTTGGTCCTGGAATGCATTTATTGCCACAATATGTGGCAATATTAGTGTCTGGAAGCCATCCCCAAAAGCACCATTATGTGGAATTGCGGTACAAAAAATATGCAATCAAGCATTAAAAGATCAAGGCCTACCTAATATATTTCATTTAATAAATGATGAGTCGAATATACTTTCTCAAAAACTAATCGATGATCGCCGTATTGACCTATTGTCATTTACTGGTTCCACCCAAATAGGTAAAAATGTTGGCCAAAAAGTTGCCTCAAGAATGGGTAAATACCTCCTTGAACTTGGTGGTAATAATGCCATTATTGTCGATGAATCGGCTAATTTCGATATCACAGTTCCGGGCATTGTATTTGGCTCTGTTGGTACTGCTGGTCAAAGATGCACAACTACAAGGAGAGTACTTGTTCATGAGTCTCGAATGGATGAACTTAAAGAAAGACTTGTTCATGCCTACCAACAAATTCCAATTGGCGACCCTCTTGATACCAATACACTGATGGGACCATTGATTGATGAAAAATCCTTACAAAATGTAGAAACTGCGGTAGAAAAAATAAAAGAGGCTGGTGGTGAGATATTATGTGGCGGTAACAGAGTCGGTGACAAAGGCAATTTTATAGAGCCGATAATTGCTGTTGCTGAAAATGAATGGGATATTGTCCAGGACGAAACATTTGGACCATTATTGTACTTAATTCCATGCACTTCCTTAGATGATGCAATTGCCAAACAAAATAATGTTAGACAAGGGCTTTCCTCAGCAATTTTTACCAATAATCTCCAAAATGCTGAAAAATTCCTCTCTAGTATCGGTTCTGATTGCGGTATTGCAAATGTCAATATTGGGACGTCAGGCGCTGAAATTGGGGGTGCTTTTGGTGGTGAGAAAGAGACTGGTGGAGGTCGTGAGGCTGGCTCAGATGCTTGGAAAGCTTATATGCGCCGACAAACAAATACGATAAACTGGGGTAGTGAGTTACCTTTGGCTCAAGGTGTTAATTTTGATGTTTAATTAAAAATTTGGAGCTTTATTCTTTTGCTGTTGCCATAATAATTCAAACTCAGCACTGGACAAATCTGTTAGTTTTATACCATCAGCCAAAGTCATTTTTTCCATTCCATTAAATCGAGAGATAAATTTTTCACAAGCCATGGATAGAGCTTGCTCTGGATCTACCCCTATACGCCTAGAAAAATTAACAAGGGTGAATAAAACATCACCCAGCTCCTCTTCCATGGCTTCAGGTGAAATTAACATAGCTTCTTCTAATTCATTTAATTCTTCGTAAATTTTTTTTAACACCCCTTCATTATCGTTCCAATCAAAACCCACACTTGAAGCTCTTTTGCTAAGAGTTTTTGCCAAACTAAAAGCTGGCATAGCTCGTGGAAGATTGTTTAATATTGATTTTTCATTTTTCATCTAATCTCTCCGACTAATCGATCACATAATAATGAAATAATCATTGCAGTAGCGCCCCATATCCTATTATCTTTGTATTGATATTCAATCATCGGTAACTCGATATTATTGAATTTACGAATGCCTATTTTTTTATTTTCTTGGTTCATGAAAAATAATAACGGTGCTGTAAAATAACTCTCTACCTCAGATCGATCTATCGTGATAACTGGCGAACCCATTAAAACACCAATCACCGGATGAATAATATATCCGGTAAAAGTCGGTACAGTGGATAAATTACCTATAATTTTAATATCTAATTGGTTTATACCTACTTCTTCCTTAGTTTCACGTATTGCTGTCATGGTAATATCATTATCACCTACCTCCACACCCCCACCTGGAAAACAAATCTCCCCAGCATGTGCAGTTAAATTACTTGAACGTTTTGTTAGTAGTAATTCCAGATTACCTGCATTATCGAGGATGGGTAACAGCACAGCTGCTGATTTCAATCCATCGGGAAATTTATACTTAAGCGCTAAATCGATGTCAGCATTTTGCAGTCTTCTATCAGCAGGTGAAGAAAAATCTAGACCAGAAAATACATCGATTAGTTTATTTAGGTTACTCACTCTTGTGGTACATTTATTTTTTTATACCACCTTCCGTTAAATCCTTTGGGTTCAGGAGTCGGGTTAAATCGGCTTCGCTTAGATCCGTCATTTCAGCGGCAACTTCTTTTACTGCTCTACCTTCCTTGTAGGCTGTTTTTGCAATTTTTGCTCCCAACTCATAGCCTATAACCGCATTCAACGCAGTTACTAAAATTGGATTGCGATCCAAGGCATCTTTTATTTTTTCATGATCAACACTAAACCCTTTAATAGCTTTGTCAGTCAAAACACATAGGGCATTTGCCAGTATTTCAATGCTTTGTAGCAAGTTGTGCGCCACAATAGGCAACATTACATTTAACTGGAAGTTCCCAGACTGGCCGGCAACAGTAATCGTCGTATCATTGCCTATAACCTGAGCACCAACCATAGCAACTGCTTCAGGAATAACGGGATTAACCTTGCCTGGCATAATACTTGAGCCTGGCTGTAATTCTGGCAATCTAATTTCACTGAGCCCACCCAATGGACCCGAGTTCATCCAGCGTAGATCATTTGATATTTTAATTATACTTACAGCCAGAGTCTTCAATTGTCCTGACATTTCTACAGCAGCATCTTGAGTTGCTAATGACTCAAATAATGAAGCTGATGAAACGAACGAGGCATTTGTTCTTTCAGACAATAAAATTGCAACATTTTTGCCAAATTCGGGGTGTGCATTAATTCCTGTACCTACTGCTGTTGCGCCTTGAGCAAGATGCGTTAAGCGTTTCATAGAATCACTAACTCGTTCGTGGGCATGTTGCATTTGAGATCGCCAAGCATCAATCTCTTGCCCAACAGTTATTGGCATTGCATCCATTAAATGAGTGCGTCCCGTCTTGACAACATCTTTAAATTCAATAGATTTTTGCTCTAACGCATCATTTAATTTTTCAAGAGCAGGTAATAAATGCTCTTGCAAGCTAATTACTGCCGATACATGAATACAGGTAGGAATAACATCATTACTACTTTGACTCATATTAACATCATCATTAGGATGAATGTCAGCACCAAGTATAGAAGTCGCTAGTTTAGCGATTACTTCATTGGCATTCATATTCGAACTGGTACCAGATCCGGTCTGAAAAATATCGACGGGAAAATGTTCGTCAAAGTTACCTTCAATAATTTCTTCGCATGCTTCACAAATCGCTTTTGCTTTATTATCGGGCAATAACCCAAGGTTATTATTAACAGTGGCGGCAGCCCATTTTATCAGTCCTAATGCAGCAATAAATTGGCGTGGCACCCTAATACCACTGATCGGAAAATTATTCACAGCGCGTTGTGTTTGCGCTCCCCACATTGCATCTATTGGGACCTTTAGTTCCCCCATACTGTCAATTTCATTTCTGTATTTTTCATTTACCATAAATAAACCCTCAGCACTTAGATCAATGCAGTAATCATACAGCAAACCATTATATTTTCGTCTTATTAGTGTATGATTCTTATTTTACAAAGCAAGCGACAAGAAGATATGGCACATGAGCAACTGACAGCAATTTCACCCTTAGATGGTCGCTATGCTGAAAAAACATCAGAATTAACCGAGATTTTCAGTGAATATGGCTTAATTCGTTTTAGAGTAGAAATAGAAATCCGCTGGCTTCAGATGCTGTCCAATAATCCGGATATAATAGAGCTTGATAGATTTGATAAAGATACCAACAATCAACTAAATGACATTATTGATAATTTTAATACTGATGATGCTAAAAGTGTTAAAGATATCGAAAGAACAACCAATCATGACGTTAAAGCTGTTGAGTATTTCATCTGCCAACAATTTAAAGACAATAAAAATATCAATGACTTTATTCATTTTGGGTGTACTTCAGAAGATATAAATAATCTTGCCTATGCCATGATGCTTGATGAAGCCCGAAAAAATGTCCTCAACCCATTAATGGACTCTTTGCATCAAGAAATTCAAAACCTAGTCATGAAATATCACTCAATACCAATGCTTTCAAGAACTCACGGACAAACAGCCAGCCCAACAACTGTAGGCAAAGAATTCGCCAATATACTTGCTAGGTTAAATCTAATCAGTAATGACTTTAATGCAATACATATATACGGAAAATTCAATGGCGCTGTTGGTAATTTTAACGCGCATCATATTGCTTATCCAAATTGCGACTGGCCTGAAATTAGCTCATCTTTTATAAAATCACTTAACTTAGAACCGAATATTCTAACTACTCAAATAGAGCCACATGACTGGATGGCAAAATATTGCCATAATCTTATTCGTTACAATACGGTTTTATTGGATATGAGTAGAGATATATGGGGTTACATATCTCTAGGATACTTCAAACAAAGGCTTGAAAAAAACGAAGTGGGTTCTTCTACCATGCCGCATAAAATCAACCCAATTGATTTCGAAAACGCAGAAGGTAACTTAGGTCTATCGAATAGTTTATTTGGCCATTTTGCAGAAAAACTCCCTATCTCCAGATTCCAAAGAGATCTAACTGATTCAACGGTTCAGAGGAATCTTGGAGTTGCTATTGGTTATGGAATTATCGCCATTAAATCACTACTTAAAGGCATCAGCAAACTAGAAATTGATACAGCAATAATCAATAAAGATATTGAAAATAGATGGGAAGTTCTTGGTGAGGCTATTCAAACGGTTATGCGACGTTACGGCATTTCTGAGCCTTATGAAAAACTTAAAACTCTTACCCGTGGTAATGAAATAAATAAATCTATTTTATCGGAATTTATTCAATCATTGGATATTCCCGATCATGCGAAAAAAGAATTGCTTGATTTAACTCCATCAACATATACGGGTCTTGCCTCTGAGCTATCTAAGCAGCTTTAAATACAGAATCGTAACTTATAGATTCGTTTTAATGAAATGAATATTCCAAATGAAAATTTGATAAATAAACGGGTAATCGTAGGATTATCTGGTGGAGTAGATTCGGCTGTAGCGGCGCTTCTACTTAAGCAGCAAGGGGCGGATGTTCAAGCCCTTCATATGACCAACTGGAACGACGAAGATGGTTATTGTAATGCCGCTGATGATCTACAAGATGCAAAAAAAGTTTGTAACAAATTATCTATACCATTACATCACGTTAATTTTTCTAAGGAATATGCCGAGCTGGTATTTAAAGATTTCCTTCATGAGTATGAAAATGGAAGAACTCCAAATCCAGATATATTGTGCAATCGAGAAATTAAGTTTGGTGTTTTCAAAAAATACGCCAAAAGACTTGGTGCTGAATTTATTGCCACCGGTCATTATGCGAAACTTAACAAAAATGCCCAGTCTACTGAATTAGTTAAACCCAAAGATAAGAACAAAGATCAAACCTATTTCTTGCATGCCGTTAACGAGGATGCGTTTAGGGATACCCTCTTCCCACTTTGTGATCTGACAAAACATGAAGTTAGGGAGATGGCGAAAATAAATGGCTTATCAAATTATAATAAAAAAGACAGTACTGGTATTTGTTTCATAGGCGAACGTCCATTTCGGGAGTTTCTAGAAAAATATTTACCCGCACAACCAGGGCCAATGATTGACAATAATGACAATGTAATTGGTCAGCATCAAGGTTTAATGTATTACACAATAGGTCAAAGACAAGGCTTAAATATTGGTGGTCGCAAAGAGAGTGATAACAAGCCTTGGTATGTATTAAATAAAGATCTTGCAAGTAATACTCTAATAGTGGTGCAAGGTGATCATGATGATTTATACGCCCGATCGTTAATTGTTTCTGACTTTTCCTGGATTGGCACAGCAAAAGAATTAATTTTGAGTGCCAAGGTAATCCACTGTCATGGTAAAGTCAGATATCGACAACCAGATCAAGCATGCCAAGCTGAGTTAATTGAAGGAAATAAAATCAAAGTTATTTTTAATGAGCCACAACGTGCCATTACCGAGGGCCAAGCTGCAGTTCTATATATAGATGATCGATGCCTTGGTGGCGGATCAATTGATGAGGTTATAAAATAAATATTTATACACAGAATTCTCCAAATTCATGCAAACATCCGTTATAATTCTGCGCCAACATGATTAAAAACCACTATTTATAAATATATTTGGAGACCCGCCATGCAAAACAGCTTTGGCTCTCACTCGACCTTTGACCTAAACAACAAAGAATATGAATTTTTCAATTTAGAGGCCGTCACTGAAGGTGATGTCAAAAAACTCCCCTATTCTTTAAAAATACTTCTGGAAAACTTATTACGTTTTGAAGATGGTAAAAATGTGACTCGTGATGACATCATTGCTATTGCAAATTGGAATCCTAAATCCAAGCCAGAACAAGAGATCTCATTCACCCCTTCACGAGTAATTCTTCAAGACTTTACAGGGGTCCCTGCAATTGTTGATCTTGGTGCAATGCGAGATGCAGTGATCAAACTTGGTGGCGACGCGAGCAGCATCAACCCCTTATCACCCGCTGAGTTAGTTATAGACCATTCAGTTCAAGTTGATAATTACGCAAAAATTAACGCACTTTCCCTTAACAATAAAATTGAATTCAATCGGAACAAAGAACGCTACTCATTTCTTAAATGGGGCCAAAATGCATTTAAAAATTTCAAAGTTGTGCCACCTAATACGGGTATCGTCCATCAAGTCAACTTGGAGTACCTAAGTCGAGTCATTTTTGACCGAGATGATAATGGCAAGCATATTTTGTATCCCGATACAGTAGTTGGTACAGATTCACACACCACCATGATCAATAGTCTAGGAATACTTGGTTGGGGTGTAGGTGGAATTGAAGCTGAAGCAGCCATGCTAGGCCAACCAATTACCATGCTTATTCCACAAGTCCTTGGTTTTAAATTAACCGGTAAGCTACGTGAAGGAACAACAGCAACCGATCTGGTGTTAACAGTAACTGAGATCTTACGCAAAAAAGGTGTGGTCGGTAAATTTGTTGAATTTTTTGGTGACGGCTTAAATGATATGCCGCTAGCTGATAGAGCAACTTTAGGGAACATGTCACCTGAATTTGGCAGCACTTGTGCTATTTTTCCAATAGACGGCGAAACTATACGTTATTTAAAGTTATCGGGCAGAGATGCGCAACACGTTCAACTTGTTGAGACTTACGCAAAAAAACAAGGTTTATGGCGTTATCCAGATCAAGAAGATGCTAATTACAGTGATCTCATTGAATTTGATATGAGTTCTGTAGAGCCTAGTATCGCTGGTCCAAAAAGACCTCAAGACAGAATTGCTCTAGATGCGGCTGAAATTACATTCAACAAACATCTCAAAAGTGCAACTGAAAATCGCAATAGCGGCGGATCTATCGATATCGAAATCGATAACGAAAACGTCAAAATAGAAGATGGTGCATTACTAATTGCAGCAATAACCAGCTGCACCAACACATCAAATCCCGCTGTAATGATAGCCGCTGGATTGCTAGCAAAAAATGCCGTTAATAAAGGACTTAAAACCAAACCTTGGGTAAAAACAAGTCTTGCACCCGGGTCTAAAGTAGTCACCGATTATTTGCAAAAAGCCAAACTCAATCAACCATTAGATCAATTGGGTTTTCAAACTGTTGGTTATGGATGCACCACATGCATTGGGAACTCAGGTCCACTCATGAGTGAAGTATCAAATGGTGTTCAGGATGCAAATATTATTGGTTGCAGCATTCTTTCTGGTAACCGTAATTTTGAAGGCAGGATTCACCCACAAGTGCAAATGAATTTTCTGGCATCGCCACCCTTGGTAGTGGCTTATGCAATAGCAGGAACGATGCAACATGATCTTGTTAAGGATTCTTTAGGTAAGGATTCTGAAGGCAATGATGTCTACCTCAAAGATATTTGGCCAAGTCTAAAATCTGTAAGTGATGTAACCTCTTCCTCTATCGATTCAACTATGTTTGAATCAAGGTATAGCTCAGTATTTAATGGTGATGAAAACTGGAATTCACTTAAAGTTTCAACCGGTGAATTATACGCATGGGATGAAAAATCAACCTATGTAAAACACCCGCCATATTTTGAAGGTATGACATTAGAACCTGCCTCCATAAATGAAATAAAAAACGCAAGAGTTTTGGCATTATTGGGAGACTCAGTGACAACCGATCATATTTCTCCTGCTGGTGGAATAGCAAAAGACAGTCCTGCAGCTGATTATCTTCGTGCACAAGGTGTTAAGGATAGTGATTTTAACTCTTATGGGTCTCGCCGAGGTAACCATGAGGTCATGATGCGAGGGACGTTTGCAAATATTCGCTTACGAAATAAATTGGCGCCTGGTACCGAGGGTGGCTGGACAAATCATCAACCAAACAACGAACAAATGACAATTTTTGATGCTGCAAATCAATATAAAAAAGATCAAATCCCATTAATTATTCTTGCTGGTAGTGAATACGGAACCGGCTCATCTCGTGACTGGGCAGCAAAAGGCACCTTACTATTGGGAGTAAAGGCGGTAATTGCAAAAAGTTATGAACGTATTCATCGATCAAATCTAATTGGTATGGGAATACTGCCACTGCAATTCACTAAAGATGATGATGTAGAGTCGCTTAATTTAGATGGTACTGAGGAATATTCTATTTCAGGCCATATCGATCCCAATAACAGCACGACTTCAGTTATTGCAAAAAACTCATCTGGTGATCAGATAGAATTTGAAACTCAAATTCGTATCGATACACCAAAAGAGAGAGAGTATTTTGAACATGGCGGTATCTTGCATTACGTATTACGACAAATCATTAATGAGCAATAAAGTCTAATACTCGGTACCAAATGAAAGATTATTTAATTGATATCGGCGCAAATTTAACGCACAGCGATTACGCATTAGATATAGATGTTATTATTAAAGAAGCGCTGGAATCGAATATTCACCAGTTAATTGTTACTGGTTCAAATAATGATGAAAGTATCAAGGCGCACACCCTCACCAAAATATACCCAAATATATTATATTCAACAGCTGGCGTTCATCCGCACTATGCAAGTACCTATAATAAATCAGTAGAACAATCCATACATAAGTTAAGTCAATATGATTCGGTGGTAGCAATTGGGGAGTGTGGATTGGATTATTACCGGAACCTTTCGCCAAAAAAAGATCAAATCAAAGCATTCGAGAGTCAACTTGAAATTGCTAAAGACACTAATCTACCTGTGTTTCTTCACCAGCGAGAAGCGCATAATGATTTCGCCAACATTCTTCAAAGAAATATAAAAGATCTTAGTAATGCGGTAGCTCATTGCTTTACTGGCTCCGAGGAAATGCTATCTGCCTATCTTGATATGGGTTTGTATATCGGTATAACTGGTTGGGTATGCGATGAACGTCGAGGTAAAGATTTACAAAAAATAGTAAACAAAATACCGCTCAATCGTTTGATGATAGAGACTGACTGCCCTTACTTATTACCTCGCACTGTTAAACCTAAACCGAAATCACGTCGCAATGAACCAAAATATCTACACGAAATTGTAAAAACTATCGCTAAATATTCAACTTACAGCGAACAGGATATTGTGAGTTCTAGTACAGAAAATGCACAAAAATTCTTTAATATTTATTCAATATAATCAATAATTTATAATAATTAATTAAATTGATTTATCTATAAGGATTTTTTCAAATTCCCTTATATTAGGATTAATAGAAAATACTTGGCTTGGCTTATCAAGTAATATCGCAAGCTCGTCTGGTACCGTAATTTCTTGACCAATTAAAGGCTCAACGACTGTTTCAAATTTTGCAGGATGAGCGGTAGCTGCGATAATCCAGTCTTGTTGCATCTTTACATCATCAATAAATTGATTATACGTATAGGAAGCTGTAGCAGTATGGGGACAGATTATGGTTTTTGTTTGCTTGAAGACCCGGGTTATTTCGTTGCTGATATTTTTATCAGAAACAGAAACCGCTCTAACCTTATTTTTTAACTCGCTTGCTTGACCAAAAAGACTGTTCAATCTCTCCATATTGCTTGGATTACCAACATCCATTGCATTAGCAAGTGTTTGAATGCTCATTTTTGGCAACCATTCAGCGCCATCCAGATAATCTGCAATTAATCGATTTGCATTCACTGATAGAATTATTTCACCGATAGGAAAACCCATACTTCTAGCTAATATACAAGCCAATCCATTACCTAAATTCCCAGTCGGTATAATAAAATTAGCTTTTTTACTCCTACTCCTAAAGTGTTTCAAGCTGCTATGAGCATAATAAATGCTTTGTGGTAATAATCGTCCAAAATTTATACTGTTTGCCGATGAAAATCGATATTTTAATGATAAATTGGAATCAACGAAAATACTTTTTACAAGCTTCTGGCAATCATCAAATGTACCATTTACGGTTAGAGAAAGTATATTATCTCCCCAACATGTCAATTGCTTTTCTTGCCTCTTAGAGACCTTATCTTTTGGAAATAAAACAATTACCTTCACATTAGGTAGGCCATGAAAGGCGGCGGCAACGGCCCCACCAGTATCCCCTGACGTAGCTACCAGCACGACTAAAGGTTTATCTTTAGCCTTATTTAAGCGGCTCATGCAAGATGCCAAAAATCCGGCACCTACATCTTTAAAAGCGGCAGTAGGTCCATGGAAAAGCTCTAGAAACCACAAATTTTGTTCTGAAGAGGTTTTTACAGCAGGAATCGGGAAAGATAACGACTCTCTTATGATTTGATTCAGGCTATCCCTAAGTATTGACTCTCTAAAAAATGGCGCTAATAATACTTGAGCCGTATCAATTAATGTCATCGAGTTAGAAAGGTCTTCATGATTAATTTTTGGTAATACTTTAGGTATAAAAAGACCGCCATCATCAGCAATACCTTTAGCTAACACCTCATCGATACTATAAATTTGACTACCGCGAGTGCTTATAAAATTCACAATTAACTTTCCACGTAAGCGCCAGATGAGTTTAATGGGCTTACCCACCCTTGAGAATTGATATTATTACTATTAAAAATATCCATCATCTTTGCTTTAACATCGGGTGCGATATCATTCTCGCATAAAGCGAAGATACTTGGACCACTTCCAGAAAGAGAGCATCCCAGTGCCCCCATTTCCATTGCTGAAGTTTTGATGTCATCAAAACATACCACTGAACCTACTCTTTGTGGCTCTATAATAACATCATGCATATTATTTTTTATAAGCGCTAAATCATTGTGCTGCAAGCCCAATAGAAATCCAGCCAAATAACTTTGTTGCTCCAACCATTGACTCATTGAATAATTATTTGTCAGTCCATTTCTACTCTCTTCTGTGTTGACTATAAGATCTGGATGAACAAGAACAGAGCTAATATTTTTGGGTACGTCAATCGAAGTAATTTTAGGAAGATAAGACGGGGGGCAAAAGACCATACCACCAATAAGGCTTGGTGCAACATTATCAGCATGAATACCGCCACTGGCGAATTTCTCGCCCTCAAGAACGTAAGGCATTAACTCTGCAATCGGCAATGGACTATCCAATAAGGCATTAACCGCTACGGCACCTGCAACTGCAGAAGCAGCTGAACTTCCCATACCAGATTGCAAGGGAATGCCTTTATAGATAAGCATCTCGATACCATCTTGTCCATTTTCAGCCTGCCATAGAGCTTGCGCTGCAATTGAAGCTGTATTTTCATTCGAGTTTTTTGAAAGACCTGCATGCGGGTTTCCGTTTAGGTCATATATCTCTTTGATTGAAACCCCCTTTTCACTTACTTTTCTTACGGATACACGATCTCCAGCACCTTCAATAGCCAGTCCCAACATATCAAAACCCACCGCTAGATTACCAATAGAAGCTGGGGCGAACGCAGTTATGTATTTATTATCCATATTTTACTTTATGATTTTAATGAGATTTATGATATCTGCAAATATACCTGCAGCCGTAACGCCAGCACCTGCACCGGGGCCCTGAATGATTAATGGGTTATTTGCGTATCTGTCAGAATGAATTTTAATAATATTATCAGTCAGCTGAATATTACTAAAAGGGTGATCAAGAGGAAATTCTTTAAGACCTATAAAGATATTATTATCTTGGCCTATTGAAGCAACATATCTAAGCGTTAAACCGTTATCTCTTGCGCTCAAATAACGTGCTTGTATTTCAGAATCATAATCTTTTAATTTTTCCAGAAATTGATCAATACTTAAATCAATCAAAGCATCAGGGACTAAACTTTCAATAGAAAGATCTGAAAGTTCAATATCTCTTCCTGACTCACGGGCTAGTATTGTTAGTTTTCTCGCCACATCCATACCACCAAGATCATCTCTTGGGTCGGGCTCTGTATATCCGCTCTCCTTGGCCTCAATGACAATTTTAGAAAACGGCTTAGAACCGTCAAATACATTAAATAGATATGCTAAAGTACCAGAAAAAATACCCTCAATAGAATGAATTCTATCTCCAGTTTCCACTAAACTTTGAATCGTGTTTATTACTGGCAATCCAGCGGCAACAGTTGTTTCATAGAAACAATAAGATTTATTTTTTAGTGCAACTTTCTTTATATCTTTATAATAGTTTAAATCACCACTTAAACCCTTTTTATTAGGTGTAATGACGTTAATTTTTTGCTGTAGCCAGTCTGTATATTTTTTAGCTATTGCATCATTAGCGGTGCAATCTATTATCAAAATTTGATCGTTATTAGAGTAGTTCTTTAAATGAGACTCAAAAATGTCAAGATCAAAAGTAACGGCTTCTTTGTTTATTTTTTCACGCCAGTTATCCAGATCGATAAAATCTTTATCGAGCAACATATATTTAGATTTAGCAATAGCTTTGACATGGATATTTAAACCAAATTCACGAGCATTTACCAATATATGAGTATTTATTTGATCCAGCAATTCTCCGCCAACCAAGCCGGGTCCGATCAAACCAACAGTTAAAGATGGCTGATTATCGAAAAATACAGCATGGACTTTTTTAAGAGCTTGCAGCGCGTCTTTCGAATCAATAACAGCAGAAATATTTCGTTCCGATGATCCTTGGGCTATTGCTCTGACATTTATATCAGATTGACCTAATGTACCAAAGAATTGACCAGCGATGCCCGCTTGTCCGGCCATTTTATCACCGACAACAGCAATGATACTTTGACTTTTTGTTATCTCGATTTTTGTAATTAATCCGGCTTCCAATTCGCCTTTAAATGCGTTCTCGATAACGTCTTTAGCCTTATCGGAAACGACCTCATTTACAGCTATACAAATCGAATGCTCTGAGCTGGCCTGAGAAATTAACGTTACAGAAATATTCTCATTTTTAAGCGAAACAAAAAGCTTATCCGCAGTGCCTGGAACACCAATCATCCCCGTCCCTTCAAGATTAATTAATGCCATGGAATCAATAACAGTTATACCTTTGATATTTTCATCAATCGACATCTCTGCTGAAATCTTGCTTCCGTTGGCATCAGGATTGAATGTATTGCGAATAAACATTGATATTTTTTGCTTCATCAATGGACTTAGTGTTTTCGGGTGTATCACTTTGGCGCCAAAATAAGCCAATTCCATCGCTTCGTTATAGGATAAATTTTTAACTACTTTAGCGCCATCAACTTTACGTGGATCTGCACTCATAACACCATCTACGTCAGTCCAAATTGTTAATTCTTTCGCCGCAAATAAAGAAGCAAATATAGCTGCAGAGTAATCACTTCCATTACGACCTAAATTTGTTGGGAATCCCAATTCATTAGAGGCTATAAATCCCGTTATAACCAATAAATTAGATTTTGTTGATTTAATTAATTCATTATAACAATCATTCGATTTTTGCCAATCAACTACATCGCCAAGCTCACTTGAATGAAGATGGATAATTTTACGACTATCAATAAAATCAACTTCATTTTTATTATCAAGTAATTTACCAATATATAATGACAAGATCTTTGCCGACCAAAGTTCGCCGAATCCAACGATGATTTTATCTGCGTTATAATCACTCTGCTCAGAAAGAGAATCGGAATCAAGTAATTTACCAATCGCAGCGAAATCATTTGATAATTCTGCCAAAAACTCTTCAGCTACCGACTGATCAAGCAAATCACCAACTAGATCAGATATACGTTGATTGATAGATTGATATTCTTTTGAGGCATATAAATTGCTTGCATTGGAATTTTTAGCGATATTAGTCAATAAATCGGTGACGCCGCCTAGTGCGGATACCACTATAGCGTGGCGTGAGGCTGGGCTCTTGTAATAACAATCCAATATTATTTTAGATACCCGAACGAAACATTGGGTATCTGCAAGACTGGTGCCGCCAAATTTAAAGACTTTCCAATTTCTATCGTTCATCTTAATGTCTCAAAGTAATACTTATTAAATGTATTTTAATTACAATTACACTCAACTAATAGTTAATTTAATTACTTTTTTCGCACAATTGATTATTGACGAAGAATTAAATGGTGGGGCGTGTAGGGATTGAACCTACGACCGGTCGGTTAAAAGCCGAATGCTCTACCGCTGAGCTAACGCCCCTTTTATCATTTAATCCTAATATGCGTTTTTTTCATTTTATTTGGCGAGGATGATACCGTACCCCACGTAAATCTCAAGAGAATATCAATATATATTACCTAGAAATTAAAATACTTCCCATGAAATGACTGGAACTTAATTACAAACCTCTGTCATTCATAACTTTTAATCGTTGCTCTGCTAATTTCGCAACAGTTGATTGAGGGTATTCATTTTGAATTTTAGTTAAAATCAACCGCGCCTGATCCCAATTGCCCAGTTCAAAATTACAATAACCAACTTTTAATAAAGCATCAGGTATTTTTCTTGAACGTGGATACTCATTAATAACTTTAGAGAATTGAGCCAATGCTTGTTCAAACTGATTTGATGCATAATAAGATTCAGAGAGCCAATACTGTGCATTATCAATCAAGCTACTACCTGGATAGGCAGCCAAAAAACGAATAAATGAAAGTGAAGCTAACTCATAGTTTTGCTCTTTCAGGAGCTCAAATGCTGCCTGATAATTTTCTTCGTCAGTCCCACCGGGTATGGGTAATTCTCCAAATATGATTTCTTCTTCATTAACAACATTCATCGAATTTAGAGCACTAATTGATCTTTCAAGATCTTGCAAGCGATCATCTAAATCAACATAAAGGGCTCTTTGCCTGTCTTGTGTTGCTTGCGACTGGTAAATCAAGTCTTCTGTTTGCCCTTGGATCTGACTAACTTGCCCCTGAATATCATCTAACTGGCGAGCGATCTCAATCAAACTTTGATCATTTGACCTTTGCGTAACATTAGAATTTGAATTGAGCGTACCTTGGTAAGTATTATTCACTGGTATATCAGCGCATCCAACAAGAGCTGAAATACCAATAAAAATGTAAGCACACTTTGACATATCAAATAATTTATTACTTAATGTGCCTAATTAATTACAAGCTCTACCCTTCGATTTTGAGTGTATGAACTCTCATCACTTCCATATGAATTAGGTCTTTCTTCACCAAAACTAACGGTAGTTATCTGTGCTGGCGCTACGCCATTAAGAAGCAACATACGTCTAACAGCTTGGGCTCTTCGCTCTCCCAATCCAATATTATATTCACGAGATCCTCTTTCATCTGCATGACCCTCTAACCTCACAGTTAATAATGTATTGGCATTCATATTGAAGGCATGAGCACTTATCAAGGCGTCGTATTCAGGTCGTAAATCAGAGCGATCAAAGTCAAAATATATAATGGTTTCAAGATCTTGTGACATACTATCATCTGACATTGCCTCAAGATTGTTATTACTGTCCATGCCTACCCCATATGTCGCAGCAGTATCACTGACAACCGAACTATCCATAGAGGAGTTATTACCTACATTGCCTGATTTACTACTCGGTGTTGCGCAACCCGAAAGAACCAATACCAATAATCCAATTAAACCAAACTTAAAACGCTCCATTTCAACTACTCCTAAGTTTCAATTATTCAAAATTTTAAAAAAATTAACTATAAATCGTAAAGTAACACATTACTATAATTTTAAAAATGGTGACCATACCGGCTCTCTTATATCGCCAAGTTTGGAGGCGATTCTTTGACGGACTAGGCCATCTGCTGTTACGGTTTCCAAGACACCATTGCCTTTCATTTTTGTAGCATAGATAAGTGTATCACTATTAGGCGCAAAACTTGGAGATTCATCTTGCATTCCTGAAGATAATACCAATAAGTCTTTTTTAGCGATGTCGTGAATTGCAATGCGGTAATCACCCCTATAAAGATGCACCATTGCCAATTTTTTGCCGTCGGGTGATAGGCGAGGCCTAGCATTGTAATTACCTTGAAATGTCACTCTCTCAGCTTTATCGCTATTTAAGGCAATTTTATATACTTGTGGAGCACCACCTCGATCAGAGGTGAAATAAATTTCATCACCATTTGGAGACCACGTAGCTTCAGTATCGATCGCTCTATTGTAAGTCATTCTTTTTAAAGATCTGGTTGCTATATCAAGGATATAAATATCTAAATTACCATTCACGCCACCCAATGTAAGAACTAATTTTCTACCGTCTGGTGAAAAAGCAGGCGAACCATTGATTCCTGGGTGATCTGAAATTTTCCGTCGATTGCCAGTTCTTAAGGTTTGAAGAAATATTGAAGAGGCATCTCCCTCAAAAGATACATAAGCTATCTGCCTACTATCTGGAGACCATGCTGGAGACATAATAGGGTCATTTGAAGTAACGACAATTTGCTCATTCCCCCCATCAGAGTCGGCCACAATTAATGAGTAATTTGTTTCATTGCGCGATACATTAGTTTTGACATAGGCGACTTTTGTATCAAACACACCTCTAATTCCGGTTAACTCTTTGTAGATCATGTCAGCAATACGATGAGCTGATCTTCTCAAAGTTCCCTCTTTGGCTGGCATCCTATAACCTACAATTTGCTCTCCTTTGAAAATATCAAACAATTGGAATTGGATATTAAATGAACCCGTTTTCATTTTGATGATACGGCCCACAACAACCGCTTCGACCCCTAAAATAGACCAGTCATCAAAATCAATCTCGGCTCCCGTGGTTGGTTTCTGAAGCATATTCTCTATCGGAGTTGCTGAGAAGCGCCCGCTCCGTTTTAAATCATTAGTTATTACATCGGCAATACTCACAGCGAATTTAGGTACGTTTCTGCCCAACCCAAATGGCACAATTGCGACCGGAGTTTGTTTGCCAACACCTTGTGTAATTCTTATTGTCAGCTCTGCGTAGAGAGCGTCATGAAACAACAAGCAAAATAATAAGAATATTTTTTTCTTAAGCTGCATCTATACCTCGTAACCACTTAGTTATTGATAAGGTTCAAATATGAATCGTAAATTTCTTTCGAATAAACTCGGATCTTCCGGGTCAGGCAAAGGTGAAGCTTTATAAACAGCCGCCTCCACAGAGCGACGAACGGATTCATCACCATTGCAAGTCTCTACTGCTACACTGATAACTTCACCACCAGGTAACTGCCGAACATTAACAACGCAGCTGATACCTTTGTCGGCAGATGCTGGTTGTATCCAGTTATTTTCGATCTTTCTCCCTAGTGCAAAAGTATATCTTGTAAGGGCTCCCGAGCGAAGGGCTTCAAGACGATTTTGCTCAATTGAAAGCTCACGATCTAATTGTGCTTTTCTTTCGGCCTCTTCCAGCTCATTGCGTTTCTTTTCATTTTCTGCACGCTGTCTATTGATATCATTAAGGCGTTCCTGCTCTGCATCAACACGCCTTTGCTCAAGCTCTTCTTCTTTTCTTTGCTTAGCTAATGCCTCTTTCTTTTCAAACTCTTCTTTTTGTTTGCGTTCTTCTATTTTTTTTAATTTTACTTGTTTCTTTTTCTCAACTTCTGCTTCTTTCTTTTTCTTCACTCGTATCTTTTCAGCTTGAACATCTGCTTCACGTTTTTTTTGTTCAGCTTCTTTTTTTTCCTGCGCAATCTTTTTTTGTGGGGTTAGTAGATTATCTTCTTTAATTAATGCTGCTTTTATCACAAGGGGCCTAGAGGGAATATTGGCATCCGATCTATCGAACGCCAATATCATGGTTGTGAAAAGGATAAGATGCAATCCACAAGCAAATGTGAGTGGAATAATATTGTATTTATCTCGCATTGAATTATTCGCTATTGCGTCATTCCGGCACTGGATAGGACTCTAACGCATCCGTCACAAAGCCTATATTTTCTGCGCCACCTTGTTGTAAAAGAACCATTGCTCCAACAACGTTGCCGTAAGGCACTCTACGATCCGCTTTAATTAAAACCATTGTAGTAGGTTGACTGGCCAAAACTGCTCTGGTCCTCGATACTATTGACTCGGCATCTTTTGGCTTATTCTCCTCATCACCAACATTAATAAATAATTCGCCTGTTGCGTTTACGCTTAATATTAATGGAGCCAGGCTTGAGGTATCTGAAATTGGTTCTGCCCCTGCCTTCGGTAATTCAACTTTTATCCCTTGGGTCAATAATGGCGCTGTCACCATAAAAATAATCAACAACACAAGCATCACATCAATATAAGGGACTACATTGATCTCACTGATGACTTTTCTCTTTTTTAACACTTCAGCTTTTAATCGCGTTTATATAATTCATGACGTTGCAAGATGCTCACAAACTCTTCAGAAAAACTGTCATAACGTATCTCTAATCGAGTGACTTTATCTACAAACCTATTGTATGCAACAACAGCGGGAATTGCGGCAAATAAACCCATTGCAGTGGCAATCAATGCCTCTGCGATTCCAGGAGCAACCATTGCTAATGTGGCAGACTGGACTCCAGCCAGAGCTCGGAAAGAATTCATGATACCAATTACTGTTCCAAATAGGCCTACATATGGACTGATTGAACCAATTGTAGCGAGTGTAGCAAGGCTTTGTTCTAATTTATCGACCTCTCTCATTTGAGCAACTCTCATTGCGCGTGAGCACTCCTCTACCATTTTATCTTTTGCAATTGATGACTTGGTAGACAAACGGGTAAACGTTTGAAATCCAGCTTTGAAAATACTTGGCATGCCCAAATCATCATGATCGCTTTTAATTGATTTTTGATACAGAGTATTTAGATCGCCACCCGCCCAAAAATTGGATTCAAATTTATCCGAAGCTATCTTTATTTTTTTTATCAGCTTTTGCTTTGTAAAAATAATACTCCAAGAGCCAACCGACGCTACCAACAAAGACAACATCACCAACTGAACAACAATACTCGCGTTCAATATAAGATTTATTAACGACATATTTGTTGTCATATTATGAATTCCTTAAAAAACTAATCATAAGTAACTATCCCAATAAATCCCGATTAACACTTTGATCTTGGTTACTCGGGTTCAATCCAAAATGTAGATATGCATTCTTTGTTGCGACACGCCCTCGTGAAGTTCGCATCATAAAGCCCTGTTGTATCAAATAAGGCTCTATCACATCTTCTATTGTTCCACGCTCTTCGCCAACTGCCGCGGCAAGACTTTCTATCCCAACGGGACCGCCATCAAATTTTTCTATTACGGCTAATAGGAGCCTTCTATCCATGCTGTCAAATCCATTTGGATCTACTTCCAGCATATCTAATGCATCATTTGCAACTTTTTCTGTCACTTTACCATCAGCCTTAACCTCAGCATAATCTCGAACCCTTCTTAGTAGTCGATTAACTATTCGTGGTGTACCTCTAGCTCTTTTTGATAATTGATCACTACCACCTTCATCTAGTTCTAAATTAAGTATATTTGCAGAACGATTTGCGATTTGAGCTAATTCTTCAACTTCATAGAAATTCAATCTTTGCACAATACCAAATCTATCTCTCAACGGCGAAGTCAATAAACCAGCCCTAGTTGTTGCCCCAACTAATGTAAATGGCGGTAAATCCAATTTTATTGAACGTGCCGCAGGCCCTTCACCAATCATTATGTCTAACTGAAAACCTTCCATAGCAGGATATAAAATTTCTTCTACCACGGCATTCAAACGATGAATCTCATCGATAAATAAGACGTCATTTGGCTCTAAATTTGTAAGCAATGCAGCTAAGTCACCCGGTCTTTCCAATACAGGACCAGATGTTTGTTTTAATTTAACGCCCATTTCATGAGCAATAATGTGCGCCAAAGTTGTTTTTCCTAGACCAGGAGGGCCAAATATCAATACATGATCTAATGATTCAGAGCGTTTACAGGCGGCCTCTATAAATATCTCCATCTGCTCTCGCATATTATTTTGACCAACATACTCTGCTAATGTTTTTGGTCTAATAGCGCGATCAAAGATTTTGTCATCACTGACTTCATCCCCACTAATTAAGCGATCATGCTCAATATTATCCATTTAGTCAGTAACCTTTTTTAGAGCCCGTCGTATTATATCACTCGCCGTTGAATCATCGTTTTGAATTGACGCCATTAATTTTTTAATCTCAGAAGCTTTATAACCTAAGGCTAATAATGCGTCAAAGGCTTCCTCTCTAGCATTATTAGCTCCAATTTCTTGGTGACTCAATGAAGAATTATCGATAATGTCAGTCAATCGATCGCGCATTTCTATAACTAATCTTTCTGCGGTTTTTTTTCCAACACCAGGGATCTTGACAAGTGAATTACTATCTTCAGTTCGCACACAACGTTCGAAGTCACTAACGCTCATTGCAGATAATATTGCTAATGCCAACTTAGCCCCCACACCGCTAATTTTCAAGAGCATTCTAAATAAATGACGATCATTGAGACTTGAAAAACCAAATAAAGTATGGGCATCTTCTCTGACTTGAAGGTGAGTATAAAGAAAAATCTCTTCGCCTATTCCTGGCATCTCAATGAAGGTATTTAACGGAACCTCTATTTCATAACCAATTCCATAGGTTTCAACAAGCACTTGCGGCACATGTTTAATTAAAATCTTTCCTTTTAGCGATCCAATCATTTATTCCACCATTAACTCATAGCTTTCAGTGAATCATACATTGCTCTTTGATTGCTGTAACAAAGAGCAGCTGCAATTGCATCTGCAGCATCCTCAGCTGGCGTTCCATCGAGATTAAGTAAAGACACCACCATGTGTTGAACCTGCTCCTTTGAGGCTGCTCCGGTACCAACTACGGCTTTTTTTATCTCTCTTGGCGAATACTCAAAAACACTGACATCAAAATCAAATGTTGCGCATAACGCGGCAGCTCTTGCGTGACCTAGTTTTAATGCGCTAGATGGATTTTTATGCACAAAGACACTTTCGATGACCATAATATCAGGATTATATTCTTTTATGAGCTTATACACAGACTTATGTATTACTTTTAGACGTTCCGTAAAGTCACCCTTAGTACTTTTAATAACTCCACTTGATATGTATTTGACCTGACTGCCAATTAGATCAATCAGTCCAAACCCTGTCGCTCTCGAGCCAGGATCAATACCTAATATTCGTTGATCATTTTTCAATAAAAAACCTCATAATTTCGCTAATATTTCATCCGTAATTTCTGCATTACTGTAGACAGTCTGAACGTCATCAAGATCTTCTAGTGTTGAAGTTAATTTTATCATTGTTGATGCTTCATTTTCATTCAAATTGGTAATGGTTGAGCAGCGCCATGTCATCTCTTTAGTCACTGGGTTATAACCCTTTTCTGACATAACTTTACACAGCTCATCATAGTTATTAGGATCAACAATAACTTCAATAGAGCCATCATCCTCTGTAATAATATCATCGGCGCCAGCATCTATAGCTGTTTCCATTAGAGAATTCTCATCATCATGCTTGTTGTATGACAAAACACCTAACGAGCTAAACATATAAGCAACAGATCCATCAGCGCCCAAGTTACCCCCATATTTACTGAAAGCATGCCTGACATCTGCAACTGTTCTATTTTTGTTATCAGTCAAGCAGTCAACAATAACTGCGGCACCTCCTGGCCCATAACCTTCGTAGCGGATCTCAAGATAATCAATCCCCTCCAACTCGCCTGCACCACGCTTAATGGCTTTTGAAATATTGTCTTTTGGCATACTTTGAGATTTTCCTTTCTCAACGGCCAGTCTTAATCTTGGGTTAGAATTTAAATCTGAACCGCCCAATTTAGCAGCAATAGTTATTTCGCGTATCAACTTGGTAAATAACTTACCTCTTTTCTTGTCTTGAGCTCCCTTTCTGTGCTGAATGTTTGCCCATTTACTATGACCCGCCATAAATGATTTCCATTTTTTATTTAATTATTTAATTATTTAATTATTTAATTATTTAATTGCTATCATACCGATTAAATACAGAGTAAGCATCACCAATGAAATCTAATTAAAATTAACATAAATCATGAAGATAGAAGCAAACAAAAATAATTTAATATTGAAAAATACAAAATTGTTTCTTACTAAAATAAAAAATAACTCATTATCATTGACGTTTATAAGAGAGAGTAAACAGCTGGCCCAATTAATTGAACCATTGGAGCTGGGTGATAGTTTCTTATCAATAGCAATTTTATATCCCATGTACCGTGAAAAACTTTTTGATTACGATGATCTTAAAAATAACAAACTAGATGATTTACATTCAAATCTAGAGCATCTATCTCAATTAGATAAATTAGCACTGCCGTCTAACTGGTCAGCCGAGCAACAATTATCCAATAAAACTTCAAAATCCTTAAAAAAAATGTTGCTGTCCATAAGCAACGACCCTAAGTTAATATTAATTAAGATTGCCATTCATCTGAATCACCTTCGACATGCCAAGAAATACGACAAAGAAACACAAAAAAAATTAGCGCTATCAACAAATGAAATATATGCACCATTGGCAAATCGATTGGGAGTCTGGCAATTAAAGTGGGAATTAGAAGATCTCTCATTTAGATTTTTAAATACAGATACTTACAAACATATTGCAAAATTAATAAAAGATAAAAGATCAGAAAGAGAAGTATTTATCGCTGAAGTGACAACTGAAGTAAAAGAAGCATTAGAGAGAGAGCCTTTAAGTGCAGTGGTATCGGGTCGCCCAAAACATATATTTAGTATATGGAAGAAATTACAACGTAAAAATATTTCCATTGAGAATATTTTTGATATTCATGCGATACGTATTTGTGTTGAAACTATACCGAACTGTTATCGCGCACTAGGAACAATACATAATTTATGGACTTGCTTGCCAGATAATTTTAAGGATTATATAGCGAATCCTAAAAAAAATAATTACCAATCTTTACATACCTCTATTATTGGTCCAAATGGTAAAACCATTGAAGTGCAAATTAGAACACATGCTATGCAACATCATGCAGAATTAGGTATTGCGGCACATTGGCGCTATAAAGAGGGTACTAAAAATTACAAAAATGATAAATATATTGAAGAGATTAGAAATTACTTAACCACGGATAATTATTATTCTGATGCGTTAGAAATATCGCAAAAAAATGAAGACCGAATTTTTGCCATCAGCCCCAAGGGTGATGTAATTGAAATGATAGTGAATTCAACACCGCTAGATTTTGCCTATCATGTCCATACAAATATTGGCCACTCATGTATCGGCGCTAAGATTAACGGTAAAATTGCACCTTTAAATCGTAAAATACTAAATGGAGATTTAGTGCAAATCATAACTGGCGCTGAACCCAACCCCAGAAGAGATTGGCTTAACCCCCAACTTGGCTATATCGCATCGACAAAAACTCGTAGCAAAATTAATAACTGGTTTAGGGCCAAAAATAAAGTATTACACCTAAAAGATGGCAAGGAAATTTGCGATAATGAGCTAAAGAGATCAAATATCTCTAATATAGCCTTAGAAGTAATTTGCAAACAAATGAACTTAAAAAATGCTGATGCTCTTTATATTGGGCTAGGTAGTAATGCTATCAATTCAGCTGCTATCGCCATGGCGATACAGGTACTACAAAAAGAAACAACTCCAATTAAAATAAAGAAAACTGGAGCTAGTCAAGTAAATCAAACGACATTTAACAGAGTATCAATAGCGGGAATGGAAAGATTATTAAGTAGCTTCTCACAATGCTGCAAGCCCCTACCACCTGAACAAATTCTGGGTTATATAACCGTTCAAAAAGGAATAAGCATTCACCGCTATGACTGCAAAAATGCATTAAATTTAGCAAAAAAATCTCCTGAGAGAATTATTGATGTTAATTGGAATTTTCCTGCAAATCAGAATAGTTACCCTATCGATCTAGAAATAACAGCTTACGATCGAAGAGATCTTTTACGTGATATCAGCAATATACTCTCTGAAGAGAAGATTACAGTAAGGGATATTAAAACCAGTAGAAATCAAAATTCGTTGGAAGTAGTTATGACCTTAAATATTTTAGCTGTCGATTTACCATCTCTAAGTAGACTAATGATCCGTTTTGAGCAATTAAAAAATATAGCATCTGTAACAAGAAAGTAAATTTACTTTTTATTTGGAAAGTTTAAAGCTCGATTATCCGCAGCCAATGCCGCCTCATGAATTGCCTCGGATAGACTAGGATGGGCATGAATTGTTCTCTGCAAATCTTCTGTACTGGCTTCAAATTCCATTGCTAGAACAACTTCTCCAATCAATTCGCCCGCCATAGGACCTATAATATGAACACCTAATATTTGATCGTTTTCTTTAGAGGAAATTATTTTAACCATTCCAGAGCTCTGATTCATTACCTTTGCACGGCCACTAGCAGCAAATGGAAACAATCCTATCTTGTAATCGACACTCGCTTCCTCCAATTCCATTTCATTTTTACCAGTCCAAGCGATCTCTGGAGAGGTATAGATAACCGAAGGAATAATATCGTAATTTACCTCTGCGATATCTCCAGCAATTAATTCTGCAACCATGACACCCTCTTCCGAGCCTTTATGAGCAAGCATTGGACCTCTAACACAATCACCAATAGCGTAAACCCTTGGAATGCTTGTTTGGCATTTATCATCAACATTTATACGTCCCGACTCATCCAGTGTTATACCGCTGTCAATTGAAAATAAATTATCGATATGTGGTTTCCTACCAACTGCTACAATTACCCGATCGAATTCTTTTTCAGTTTCATTATCATCTTTTAAATAAGTCAAACATAAAGCTGAAGTATTGCTCTTAACTGCCGTCACTTTTGTATCAAGATGAATTTTTAGACCCTGTTTTGTAAATTGATTTTTTGCCTCTTTTGCGATATCTCGGTCTGCCAAATTCAAAAAATCTGGTAAAGCCTCAAAAATCTCTACATTAGATCCAAGCCTGTTCCATACACTACCCAATTCCAGACCAATAACACCTGCACCTATTACAGCAAGCTTTTCTGGGACCTCAGTAAAATCTAGAGCACCCCAGGAATCAACTACACGGTCACTATCAAATGGGATTGACTTTAATTCTATTGGTGATGAACCTGCTGCAAGAACAATATTTTTTCCTTGAAGAATACTGCTGCTTCCCTTTAAATCTGTGTATTCAACTTGATTTGATCCTAAAAACTTACCGTGACCAACCAATGTCTCTATTTTATTCGCCTTCAAAAGTCCTGATATACCACCAGTCAGTTGCTTCACAATATTATTCTTTCGTTCTTGCATAACATCAATATCAATTATTGGTGTATTAATATTTATGCCATGATCCAAAAACTCATGCGAAGCACGATGAAATAGTTCTGACGATTCTAGTAATGCTTTGGATGGAATGCACCCAGCATTTAAACAGGTTCCACCGAATGAATTTGATCCATCACGATTTCTCCACTCATCTATACAAGCTACGCTTAAACCATATTGACTGGCGCGAATAGCTGCAATATAACCTGCGGGCCCAGCACCAATAACAATTACGTCAAAATTCATATTCATTATCGATAATCAAATTTCAAACATTAAGCGTTCAGGATCTTCGAGTGATTCCTTAATACTAACCAAAAAGAGAACCGCCTCCCTGCCATCAATAATACGATGATCATAAGTCAGGGCTACATACATCATTGGCCGAATAACAATTTCGCCATCAACAACAACAGGACGTTCCTTAATTCCATGCATACCAAGAATTGCACTTTGAGGCGGATTGAGAATAGGGGTCGATATGAGTGAACCAAAAGTTCCTCCATTAGTAATTGTAAAAGTTCCACCACTTAAATCATCCATACTGATCGAGCCTTTCTTTACTTTAACTGCTAAATCCGCTATAGATCTCTCGATATCAGCGAAACTCAATGCATCTAGATTCCTTATTACCGGTACCATTAAGCCTCGTTCTGAGGATACTGCAATCCCAATATCATAACGATCATGATAGACAATATCTTGACCTTCTACAGACGCATTAATAATTGGAAATTTCTTCAAAGCCTCAACCGTGGCTTTACTAAAAAACGACATAAAACCGAGCTTTACTGAGTGTTCTTCGAGAAATGATTCTTTGTATTTTTTTCTAAGCTCAATCACTTCATGTAAATCTATCTCATTAAAACTAGTGAGCATCGCTGAATTTGTTTGAGCCTCAACCATTCGTTCTGCAATTTTGGCTCTTAATCTTGACATTGGAACACGCTGCTCGTTATTACCTTGCGATTCCTCTGTGAGAGTAGATGATTGCTGTATAGGCATATCAATGTCGTTTGCTCTAACGCTTTCCCCTTCATCATCCCTAAGGTATTCCAAAACATCAGTTTTTGTTATACGCCCATCTTTACCACTCCCATTAATCATGGATGCATCTAAATCATGCTCTTTAAGCAGTATTTTTACCGAAGGGCTTATTTTTTTATCCCCAGTATTATCTTGTGCGACGCTAACATCTGAACCAATATTACTGGCTCGTTTATCAGAGTTTGAGCTGTCAGTTTGATTGGAATCATTAGAGTTAATGACGCCGGATGATTCGGTCATGATTGCCAAAAGATCTCCCGCCTTAACAATCGCACCATCTTTTACTTTTATTTCGGTTAAGACTCCAGATTTAGGCGACGGGATCTCCAAAACAACTTTGTCCGTCTCAAGATCTACTAAATTTTCATCACGAGATATCTGATCACCGGTCTTTTTATGCCAATTGATCAAAGTGGCATCTGATACAGACTCTGGGAGTGGTGGGACTTTTATTTCAATTGTCATTATTGTTTAAATCCTGTATTAATAAATACTAAATTTTATATAATAGATTAAATTATATACCTAAAGCACTGATAATTAATAAATTTTGCTCTTCATTATGTAATTTTAATAAACCAGAGGCTGGTGCAGCAGCGCCTTTCCTTCCCGAGTATATTAAATTCTCTTTTTCTATCGCATGCTGTAATTGATGGCGTATCTGATACCAGGCGCCTTGATTCTGAGGTTCCTCTTGGCACCATACTACATCTTTAAGATTGGGGTATCTTTTAATAGTAGCGGCGTATTCATCTATAGGAAATGGATATAATTGCTCAATACGTATTATTGCCACATCATCCAAGCCTTCATCCGCCCTAAGTCGGTCCAAATCAAAATAAACCTTTCCGCTGCATAAAACCAGTCGCTTCACTTTATTATCAGTCAAATCAGATTGATCTTCGATGATTTGTTTAAAATGACCATTTGATAGCTCCTCGAGTTTTGAAATTGAAGCTTTATTTCTTAGTAAACTTTTTGGCGACATTACAATTAATGGTTTTTTATACCCGCCTACCATTTGTCTTCTGAGCATATGAAACATTTGTGCTGGCGTAGATGGGACGCATACTTGCATATTATATTCTGCGCATAATTGAAGAAAGCGCTCCAATCTAGCTGATGAGTGTTCCGGCCCCTGCCCTTCAAACCCATGCGGCAATAGTAAAGTAAGGCCACATAATCTGCCCCACTTAGTTTCACCAGAGCTAATAAATTGATCAATTATTACTTGCGCACCATTTGCAAAGTCGCCAAATTGAGCCTCCCAAACTACCAGTGTCTCAGGGTGAGTTATCGCATATCCATATTCAAAACCAAGAACTGCCTCTTCAGATAAGTATGAATCTATAATACGAAATGGAACAGGTCCTTTAAGACTATGCAAAGGCACATATTTATCCTTATTTCGTTGATTATACAATACAGCGTGCCTATGAAAAAACGTACCGCGTGAGCTATCTTGACCTGTTATGCGGCAATTATAGCCTTCATCAATTAAACTCGCATAAGCCATGCTTTCCGCAAAACCCCAATCCATTGGCAATTTGTCTGCCGCCATCTCTACACGAAAATCCATTATTTTTTGAACTCTATTGTGTAATATCATATCTTTTGGCACAGCTGTGATCGCGACTGCAAGCTTAGATCTGGTTTTTTTTGAGATTTTTGTTTTAATCTTTTTGGTCAAATCTTTTTGTTGGAATTGACTCCAATCTGCCGTGAAATCATCACCAACCATTCCTAAAGATAGTTTTGGTACGGGTATCCCTTGATCTAGAAGATCTCGATACTCATCCTTCATTATTAAGGGCTTACCTTCATCAATAATGTTACCCATGATTAATTTATCGGCATAAATTTGTCTTGGCGTGTTATGTTGCTTTATCTTTGAATACATCAAAGGTTGCGTGGCACTTGGTTCATCGGCCTCATTGTGGCCATGCCGCCGATAACAAACTAGATCAATAACTACATCTTTTTTAAATTTACGTCGATAATCCATCGCCAAGCGTGCCACGAAAATAACCGCTTCTGGATCATCACCATTGACATGAAAAACTGGCGCTTCAATCATTTTTGCAATGTCACTGCAATAAGGAGTAGATCTTGCGTAAGAAGGTTTACTAGTAGTAAATCCAATTTGATTATTCACCACTATATGGAGCGTTCCACCAGTCCTAAAACCATCTACTTGAGACATTTGAAATGTCTCGGTAACTACCCCTTGACCTGAAAACGCTGCATCGCCATGTATTAATATTGGGAGAACTTGATTGTGTTCTATATCACCGCGACGATCTTGACGGGCTTTTACCGAGCCTTCTACCACAGGATTAACAATCTCAAGATGAGACGGATTGAATGCAAGCGAAACATGCACATTACCACCATCAGTTTTAATATCACCCGAAAACCCAAGATGATATTTAACATCACCAGAGCCGGTCATTTTCGGATCAATATTTTCCTCAAATTTATCGAATAATTCATCGGGTGATTGACCGAGTACATTAACTAAAACGCTCAATCTTCCTCGATGCGCCATACCAATAACCACTTCCTTCACTTCATCTTCACCTGATCGCTGTATAGCATCAGAAAGCAAAGGTATGAGGCTATCACCACCTTCTAGTGAAAACCTTTTTTGCCCCACAAACCGAGTATGTAAATATCTTTCTATACCTTCAGCAGCTGTCAATTGTTCCAAAATGGTTATTTTTTCTAATTCTGAAAACTTAAAAGATACCGCTTCTTTTTCGTAACGTCTTCTTAGCCATATACGTTCTTTAGCTCTTGAAATATGAGCGAATTCGACGCCAATTTTTCCACAATATATTTTTTTCAGTAAAGCCAGCAATTCCTCGAGCTTCATTCTTGGACTGTTGGTGCCTGCAAATCCACTGGTTGAAAACTCACTCTTTAGATCATCCTCGGTCAAACCTAAGTAGTCTAGTTTAAATACTCCAGGAGCTTTTCTTTCCATCATACCTAATGGATCTATATCGGCGATTTGATGACCCCTAAGACTATAGACTTGAATTAATCTTGATACCGCAGCTTGTTTATCGGCAACAATCTCAGTTCGGCTTGATATTTTTCTGGATTTATTTTGTTTGAGACGTGATTTATCTCTTAAGTTTTGCTTCACAGAGGCATGAAGAACATCACCATCTTCTTGCTGATAAGAGGAAAAGTATTTTTGCCATTCTGCTGAAACAGATTGCTTATCAGTTAGATATGCCTCATACATCGCCTCGATTGCTGATGCATTGACACCCGAAAGACCGCTTGTGCGATTTAGCTCTTTTAAAGATTTACTCATTAGATGCTGTCGGTGACGCTCATGCTATGTAAATTTTTATTATCAACTGTGCTAAAAAACGCTAGTGTATCGCATGATCAGTACATTAAAAAGAAAAATTATTAAAATATATTGTATATTATATCAAGCTCCTTTTGTGAGGCAAGATTGATATATAATTGTTCGATCGAGTAATAAATATTTTCTAGTTTATCGGTGAAAAAACTTAAAAAGATGACTAAATGAAAACATACCATGCTTACACAAAATCTGGTGCAGAGATATCTTACACTGATAAAAAACGATGGTTTTGGCTATTGTCATCTTTCTTTCCCTTACAAGCGCTGATTGGAATATATTTTCACCATATTACTGACAATCAATTATGGTTACTTCTGCCGTTCATCATTATTTATATTCTAGCCCCATTAATTGATTACATTCTCAAGGAAGATGTGAGTAACCCGCCGGACGAAATCTCTTTAGCGCTTGATGCAGATAGATATTATCGAGCCTTAACCTATCTTGCCGTGCCTATACACACTCTATCACTGCTTGTGGTCGCTTGGTGGATAGGTACCCAAAATTTAGATTGGTGGGCATACCTTGGTCTTTCGATAATAGCTGGGATTGTCAGCGGCCTAGGAATCAACACCGGACATGAGCTGGGTCACAAAAGGACGAATTTAGAAAAGAATTTAGCAAAATTTGTTCTCGCTATCCCTTTTTATGGTCATTTCACGATCGATCATAATCAAGGTCATCACAGAGATGTCGCCACTCCTGATGATGCTTCTAGCTCTAGGATGGGTGAAAACTTCTATCAATTTTTATACCGAGAAATACCGTCCGCAGTTACTAGATCTTTTCAAATAGAAACGCAAAGACTGTCACGTAGAAATCAAAATTTCTTCTGCCTGAACAATCAAATTCTTCAATCCTATGCTATCTCAATTGCCCTGCAAGGCTCAATCGTAATAATATTTGGTTTAGAAATGCTTCCGTTTTTGGTTATACATAATGCTTTTGCATGGTTTCAATTAAGCAGCGCTAATTATATTGAGCATTATGGCTTACTTCGCCTAAAAGAGAAGTCAGGACATTATGAGCGATGTAAGCCCCATCACTCATGGAATAGCAATCATATTTTTAGCAACTTAGTATTTTTTCATTTGCAGCGCCATTCAGACCATCACACTCACCCAACGCGTCGTTATCAATCTTTAAAACATTATGAAGATCTACCCTCTTTACCAAATGGTTACCTAGGTTGCTATTTAATTGCCTATCTACCTTGGCTATGGTTTTATATTATGGACAAACGTCTACTGCAACTAAACCATATCAAAGGCGACCTTACGAAAATCAATATCCATCCGCAGAAAAAAATATTTCTACTAGATAAGTATCGTCATAACGAATACCAAGAGGCGCAAGAGTCATGTTGAAACACCAGTGTCCAGAATGCTCATACATTTATGATGCTAAAATTGGCGACCAATTTGAAGGATATCCTCCTGGTAGACTTTTTTCTGACTTACCGGATGATTTTACATGCCCAGATTGTGCTGTCCGCTTTAAGATCGACTTTATTGAGGTATCTTCAGCTTAATTTTATCTAACTGCGGTTTTCTCTAACAGCATCCTTGAAGCGATAAAATTGGATCATTCCCTGCAAATAATACCTACGTAAAGCGCTTAATGGGAATTTTGGTGATAAACCTTGGACTAAATTTGGTAGATTTCTAGGTATTTGATTATTGTTACCATATTTTCCGAGCCATTTTGCAAGTTGCAGACCCGTCCATGTAGAAGTGTTGACACCGTTACCATGATATCCAAAGCCAAAGAAAACACTTGGATCATCATCAAGGCGCCCTATAGATGGTGTCAATCGTCTTGTGAAGCAAACAAAGCCATGCCATTTATGCTCGATTTCGACATTCGACCAATGCGGCCAGATACTTCGCATTACTTTGATAAGGTAATTATAATTCTTTTCTGCACCGGCTTGATCGCCAGAAGATGAGCCTCGCCCACCAAATAAGAACCTATTATCAGGTAACAATCGATAGTAATTCACTAATTTTCTAGAATTAATGACCGGGTTATCTGTTTGCCATTTATGGGCAGCCAATTCTTCGGTGGTTAAAACTCTTGTGGTAATAATTGAACTGATAATGGGTAAAGCTCGTGCCTTAAAATTTTCCAATAAATACTCAGGCATAAAGCCATTGGTTGCAAAAATAACGTACTTCGCTTTTAAAGTTCCTGACTTAGTTCTTAGATAATGAGAACCATTATTTTTTTCCCAATCGATAACCTCACTATCACTAAAGAGTTTCGCTCCATTCTTAATGGCCGCAATTGCTATGCCATTGGCATATCTCAATGGATGCAATCCAAATGTAGGTTTTAAAGCAACTCCGCCCCATTGCTCATTTGCATCAAAATATGATTCTTTGAGATTTTCTTTTGAAATAACAGTTGCATTTAGGCCAAGATATTTCCTTTGAAAGTCTGCATGTTCCGTCATCTCTTCTAAATTTCTTTTTGATCTTGCTACTTGAATTTCAGCTGATCCCTGGATTTTAATGTCCATTTGCTCATCTATGATGTTGCTTCTAACAAGCTCTATAGCTTCTACTTGAGATTGATAGTAACTTCGAACATCTTCAAGACTGTATTTTTTGATTAGATTTTCCGAAGATTCAGCAACGCCACCAACCGAACAAAAACCACCATTTCGGCCTGAAGCTCCCCAGCCAATATGACCAGCTTCAAGTACAACTACATCAATATCATAATCTTTTGCAAGGTGATAAGCGGCTGATAAGCCTGTGTAACCACCACCAATGATTGCTACATCACATGAATTTGAGTCTTCCATTTTCTTGGTATTTACAACGGCATCGCCTTGTGTTGACTCCCATAGAGAGTCTTCCGGGACATCGTATTTATACATATCTTGATTATAAAGGGATGACTTCATAAATTTACTTAACCGACAATTCTTTATTATTGTTATTGCTTGGTGGCAAACAACGCTTTCGTTTCATTATTAGTCATTCTTAATCCCACTGCAATCATGAGCAAAAAGGGTAATGGAATCAATACTAAGGTATACCATCCATAATGATACATAATGGTACCAGCCAACAATGAACCTAATGCTGACATTCCAAATACGCAAAATTCATTAATACCTTGAGCTTTAAATCTTTCGCTGACGCGATAAGTGTAGGTGAGCATAGTAGTACTGCCTATATATAAGAAATTCCAACCAATACCCAGCATCACCAGAGCTGTCCAGTAACTAAATATGGATTGACCAGCCAATCCGGCAAAGCATGCGAAAAGAAGACCAAAAACACCGAGCATCATTATTTTTGTAAGACCAAACCTTTCGATTAAAAACCCAGAAATTAAGGATGGAATATACATCGCTAAGACATGGCTCCTAATTACATTGGCCGTCGCTTCAATAGAGTACCCATCAATAACATGCATGCTTAAGGGTGTTGCAGTCATGATGAAAGTCATTGAACCGTATGCAACAGTACCACCAAGCATAGCCATAATAAAAACTCGCTGACCCATAATTAGAGATAGTGGACGACTAGTATCTCCAGCAGCTTGAACATCAGAGCTCCGAAAAGGTTCAAGTAACAACAATAAAATAGACTGCATTCCAAATAAAACAGACAAAGAGATCAAGCTACCTGCATAAGGAATACCTTCAATCCAATTCTGACCTCTTGTCACCAATTCAGGTCCTAATATAGCACCACCAATTGCACCCAATAAGATCATGGAGATTGCCCGGGGAACAAATTTTTGTTCAACACTTTCTGCTGCAGCATAACGATATTGCTGGGAAAAGGCAGTATTAATCCCAAACATAGCTGCTGCAAGAACAAACACATTGAAACTTTGTATCTGTAATGCATAAGCAGCGATCAAAACAGCGCTTGCTGCTGAAAGAGAAGCAATACTTGAGCCCAGCTTACGTCCAATCTTCTTCATTAGCATCGTGGCAGGGATCGCTGCTAATGCCGTTACCACTACCATGAGTGATACAGGAAGTGTCGCAATTGACTGATTATCAGTCAGCGATGAACCAATAATTCCACCAAGAGTAACGATCACAATTTGACCGGTAGCTGATATTAACTGACAAAAGAAAAGTATGAGTAAATTACGAGAATTCATTTTCCATCTTTATTAAAAATACGATATTTAGAAAACTAAAATGACAACGCATTCTACATAATTAACAAAATAATAACCGTAAATTTTATAGCAATAAATTGATTCATCATTAAGATGTACAATCACGAGTAACTAAAATCGGATGCCTTAATGATAAATAGAGAGAATTATTTTCAATATTTCAAGTACAGTATTTATATATTATTGACGATCAATTTCTATTTCTTTTTTACAGAAGATCTCGAAGCTTTCTCAATACGCTTCCCAAACGGGATCTCAATAGACCAGGTTATCAATGCTTATGCCACTACTATCGATACGGTTGCATGGCTTGCGCTCCTTTGGATACTAGAGCTCGAAACATACGTGCTTGAAGATGAGCAAATTACGCCGCTGATGACACTGCTGTCGCTAATAATCAAAGCAATCTGTTACGGTTTTATTGTCTATGCATTTTTTGGTTATTGTGTAAGCCTACTCTTCTACTATAATACTAGCTCCCCCCAAGAGATGGATTTATGCTCCCTAGTTAATGAAAACTGGAGCTATTCGCAAATGATTAATGAATACACGTCTATATCTTCTGAAAATTGCTCATTACTAAGCGCAGCCAATGAATTTGTGAGATTCGGCGACACCTATGCCATCGTAGATGTTGCAGGTTCAAAGGATATTATCTGGCTCGGATGGGTTGATGTAATTAATTCAGGAGTTTGGATACTGGTGGTCTTTATCATTGAATTAAACATCAGGCTTCAAGAAAAAAATACTCATCAAAATATGTCACTAAAGCTTAGTAAATTCAATCAATATTTCCTGTACCCAATTCTTTTTATTAATGCATTTTATTGGGGTATAGAAGGAGACTTTGTAGATTTCTGGGACGCCTTCTTATGGCTTGTTGCTTTCATTTTTATTGAATTAAATATCATCCAATGGCGAGATGAAAATACAGAACAACCATGATGAAATATTACTTCAATATGGCTAGCATAATACTTGATCATAATACTCGCAGAGTTTACATTGAGTTAAAAACTCAATAAAAATATTAAATATAGGAATATAGTGGATCGTAGAACAGCTTTAAAAAATCTTGGGCTAATGTTTGGAACTTCGTTAATATCACCATTAAAAGCTGCTATTGATAATGATTTCGATCCAATCACCCTCACTGGTGCAGATCTATTTACCTCCAACCAAAGGGCGGATATTGAAGCATTATCAGAAATTATCATTCCAGAAACTGACACGCCTGGTGCAAGTGAAGCTCAAGTATTAAATTACATCGAAAGTATGCTTCAAGAATGGTATCCAATAGATCATAGAAAGACTTTTATGGATGGTTTCAAATATTTTCAAGATCAATGCTTTTTATTGCATAAGAAGCATTTCAACGAATTAAGGAAGGAGCTGCAGCTTGATTTTGTAGATTCCCTTAATACAACGATAGATAGACCTAATTACAACGATTACGCTAATTTCTTTGAAGAGATGAGGCAGTTGACGATCACAGGGTATTATACCTCAGAAATAGGTATGACTATAGAAAGACATTATTTACCTATCCCCGGAAAATATGATGGCGCTTATCCATATGACAAGGTTAAAACACTTTTTACTTCTTAGGGTTATAAAATGAACAATAATATAATTATTAAGGTTAAGTTAATTATATTAATACTTGTATTAAATACAAATTTAATTATATCAGCTCAAGAAATTACAAATCCAGAAGATACAGAAGTATGGGGGCCCACCCCATTACTAATAAATACACCCAGTCAATCATTACCATCTGATGCAATAATACTTTTTAATGAGAAATCATTAGATAATTGGAAGAAGCTCGACGGTAGTAAGGCCCTTTGGTCGGTCGCAAAAGATACCTTTACAATAAAACCTGGCACTGGCGACATCATTACCAACCAAGAATTTGCAGATGTACAGCTGCATATTGAGTGGCGAACTCCAATTGTAGAAAATGTCATGGGTCAAAATCGAGGTAATAGTGGTATATTTTTTCAACAACGTTATGAATTACAAATACTTGATTCATTCAAAAATAAAACGTATGTCAATGGCCAAGCAGGGAGTATTTACAAACAATTTAGCCCTTTGGTTAATGCCAGTAAAAAGTCTGGCATATGGCAAACTTATGACATTATCTTTATAGCGCCAACTTTTAATATCGATAAAAGTGTCAAAACGAATGCAAGTATGACTGTTTTTCATAATGGTGTTCTAATTCAATATAATTCTACTCTAAAAGGATCAACTACTTATATTGGTCTGCCTGAGTATGAATTTCACGGAAAGGATTCAATCTTACTCCAAGATCACGGTAGCAAAGTCTCATTTAGGAATATCTGGGCACGAGAGCTATAATTCGGTAATTATATTTTATTTGAACGTAACTGGTCTACTGCATAGTCAACAGCTCTTGCAGTGAGCGCCATATATGTAATAGATGGATTAACGCAAGAAGCTGACGTCATAATAGATCCATCTGTTATAAATACATTCTCTGCAACATGCATCTGATTCTGACGATTTACGATCGATTCTTTAGGGTCATTGCCCATTCGAGCACCACCCATTTCATGAATGCCAGTTCCAGGAGCAGAAGGTGTGCTTCTGGTCTTTATGTTACTGCAACCAGCACTTTTTAGCATTTTTACAGCCTGATCAGTCGCATCTCTAATCATATTTAGCTCATTCTTACTCCATTCAAACTCAAATTTAACTTGAGGAATACCAAAACGGTCTACTTTATTACTGTCCAGCAGCATTCTATTTTTACTGCGAGGCAAAACTTCGCAAAATGCATGTAAAGGAAGTTGCCATGGCCCTGGAGTACGAAGGTTTTTCTTTAGTTGAGCGCCGTAACCGGTGATATTCTCAGGTGGCAAACGACCATCACCCCATGATTGAAAATTATACCCTCTGCTAAAATTGATGCTTTTATCTTGATTCTTTAAATTTCTAAACCTTGGGACATACATTGCAGTTGGTCGGCGACCATATTCCACATATTCTTTGAAATAAGGTAATACGCCTGTTGCGCCGGTACCGAACGTATGGTCCATTAGGTATCGACCTAAATTATCATAGTTATTACCCAGCCCTTGAGGCATTGATTGAGATTTCGAATTTAATAGAATCTGATTTGATGCAACCGATGAAGCACAAAGAAAGATAACTCGAGCAGATAATTTATAACACTGTCTCGTCTGTGTATCAATAACATTAATCGCAGTTATTCTTTTTCCGCTACTATCATATATTAATGAATCAACAAGTGTATTTGCCTTGATAGTTAGATTGCCCGTCTTTTGGGCGGCTGGAAGTGTTGAACTTTGGGTTGAAAAATAGGCACCAAATGAACATCCACGATCGCATTGAGATCTATACATACATCGACTGCGTTTTTGATTAGGTAGTGTGGTAGTTAGATTTGCCGTCCTTCCAATAGTAACAACCCTGCCATCAAAATGATGAGCGACCGATTTTTTAAAATGCTTCTCTGCTATATTTAATGGCATAGCTGGCAGAAACTCGCCATCTGGTAACTGCATAAGATTTAATTTTTCACCGGATACACCAACAAATTCTTCTACATATGAATACCATGGCGCTATATCTTTATACCTTATCGGCCAATCTATACCATAACCATCTTTTTTGTTAGCACCGAAATCAATATCACTCCATCGATAACATTGACGCCCCCAAAGTATTGATCTTCCTCCAAAAATATCGGACCGTATCCAATTGAAAGGTTTGTCTATATTATTTATATAAGGATTTTTTCGATCATCATTGAAGAAATGATAATTGGTTGGGCTCGTTACAGTAGCATTATGCGTAAAACGATCTTTACTCTTCTCATTTGGTGGCCAGTGACCGCGGTAAGGCAAATCAAATGCACCTTTATTTTCTGTTGGATAATCATGTTGATGCCGAACTGGCCGTCCACGATCCAATAATAGAGTTTTTAATCCTTTTTCGGTAAGTTCTTTTGCCGCCCATCCACCTGAAATACCAGAACCAATTACAATAGCGTCGAAATCTGTAATCATTATTATTTGCTCAATTAATCATTTGAATCGATATTAAAGGGCTCTCAATTATCTCTGATGAGAATAAATAAGGATAATCCTGAACACTTAATCCAGTAAGGTGATGACTCTCATCTAAATTCATGAGCCAAGGGTGCCACTCATCAAGCTCATTACGCCGATAATAGCCAGATACTTGCCATTTTTTATTCTCCGGGGAAATATAAGTTTTACCCACATCCTTATCGGCATTAACCGGATCAATCACTTCAATATCGGCGGGTAAACCAAGTTGTTCAATCAATAAAACATTCGCTTTTGTTACGATTTGCTCTTCAAGTTTTCGTTGCGCTTGATAAGGGGGTTTGATAGTTGATTGATAAACAAACCATGAAAGTACGAATCCGGTTGTTAACGCAAAGATAATTTGTTTAATAGTATATTTCTTCATTATGGTAACCCTAATATTTTGTGACTTTGAATACTCAATTTCCATTGTGGATTTTTTAGGCAATATTCTATAGACGCCTTTGTATTTAATTTTAAATTATCATCATCCAGTGGCTGTAAGAAAAAATAATCAAAATCTAATTCCTGAAATAAATGTGGCGCTGCCGATTTTTCAATTTGTGGATAGACTAGTTTAATTTCATTTCCCGATGTCTGTTTCAAAATTGAGCTCGCTTTAGGACTCACGCATATCCAATCAATATTCTCTGGCGCTCGAATCGTTCCATTTGTCTCAATACCAATTTCGAATGATTTTCGATGAAATTCATCAATTAAGTCCTTGTCTAGTTGCAACAAAGGCTCTCCACCTGTACAAATAACATATGGTGCTATATTACGTTTCGTTTTTGGCCAATTAAGAATAACCTTCTGAACCAAATCTTGAGCGGTTGAGTACTTCCCTCCACCGACACCATTTACCCCTCTAAAGTCTGTGTCGCAGAAGCGACATATTGCTGTCTCACGATCCTTTTCTCTACCTGACCATAAATTACAACCTGAAAATCTAAGAAACACAGCAGGTCTTCCCGTATGCTGACCTTCCCCTTGCAGGGTGTAATAGATTTCTTTAACGGAATACATAACTAATTCACCAAGGGATCTATAATCCCTGCCTCTTTAAAACCTTTTGCTCTTAACTTACATGCCTCACAATCCATACATGGAGGTTGTTCTCCTCGATAACAAGTATGCGTTAATGCCATTGCATCTATTGCATCAAGCTCCATGGCTAAGAAAACCGTTTCTTTTTTAGTTAAATGCATTAATGGAGCATGCACTTTAAAATAGTAATCCAAGCCAAGATTCAACGTTCTTTCCATGGCTTTAATCGTACTCTCTCGACAATCTGGATAGCCACTGTAATCAGTTTGCGCCGTACCAATTACCAAATGATTGATTTTTTTCTGCCAGGCTAAAGATGCAGCAAGCGTCAGAAAAATAAGATTTCTACCTGGCACAAAAGTTCTGGGTAACTCCCTATGATAACCAGCATCAAATTCTACCTTTTTATCAGTTAAACTATTTTGGCCTAACATCTCAAATGAATTAATCGGGATAATATGATGCGGGATACTGTGCTGCTCGGCAATACGTTTGGCGCAAGTAATTTCTACTTTATGGCGCTGCCCATAATCGAACGTTACCGCCTCAATGTTCTCTGCATGAAAACGTTTCATTGCCCAATAAAGACACGTTGTGGAGTCTTGGCCTCCAGATAAGATAATCATTGCCCGCTCTTTCATAAACTTTCTCTTTCTCTGTCAATATTGATATTATGAATTTTAAGATTATACGTTCAATCCCCAATCATGATGAATTATAGTGAACAACTGAACTAAATTTAAGTTTTACCTAGAAAGATTCTATATGAATTTCAAAATTACCAAATTCAAGGTCATCCTTTTATTATTTACTCTAATCATAAACGGGTGCTCATACCCTTTATTAAATAGTGAAATGATTGAAAAGAAATTTGGATCCTATGGTCTCGATGTAATTGAAAGCAACAATGAAGACAGAATTTCATTTCTTTTCAGCAATGACGATTATTATATCGCTCTCAATAAAATAAATGCAGTAAAGAAAAGCTCTGGTTACAAAAAGAAATACCACACATTGGCATTAGTGAGCTTTATGGATTCGGTTAAAATTAGCGAAGTACATAAAAAGATAATTGAGGGAAGCTCTATTGGTGCTACATTCAAAGATTATGGCTGGAGTATTACCAAAGACAGTCTACTCGTCCTCGAGTTGTCTAAAGATATTCATCCAGTTATCCAAAAATGGTTGAAAAGCAATGCATACCAAAACATAGCGATTCATGTTTATACACTTACGGTTAAAAATAAGACTCAAACAATTAGATACGCAGAGATAATCGAGATACACCATCCAGATTATTTATCGCTTACAAAGTTAAAAGATATATACGATATTAATTCGTCGAGAGAGAAGGATGCATTCGTGGTTAAAATAAAAAATATAATCATTGATAAATTATCAAATAATAAAACTAGTCAAATTATTCTTGGCTTATTAGACCATCAAGGTGAACATGATGTTAATCCCGTTACAGATTAGCTTTTATCGTTATTTTTTTTATCCTTTTGAGTGCTTGGAATTATATGCCAAGCCAAATACATCAAACCAATTGAGGCACCGATCGCCAAAAAAATGATAATAATCATTAGTAGATTCATTCTCATACAATAGTATAATTTTAGAAATTAATCATAATTTAAAAGAAAAATAAACACACAATAATCAACCAAGGCTTAACAATGACCGATCAATCAAAACATGAACAGACATTAGATCCTGAAAATTGGGATGAATTTCAAGACTTAGCTCATAAAGTAGTTGATGATTTGGTTGGTTACTTAAAAACTGTGGGTGACAGACCGGTCTGGACGCCCCTACCAGAAGAAGCAAAAGAATTATTCGCGGAGCCACTCCCTTCAAAAGGATCCAAGGAATCAGAGGTTTATGAATCAGTAAAAAATCATATCCTACCTTACCCAACTAATAACATTCACCCAAGATTCTGGAGCTGGGTTGGCGGTACCGGTACGCCAAGTCAATTAATTGCTGATATGGTTATCTCAGCGATGAACTCAGGTAGTCTAGGTTTGGATGAAACCGCATCAACATACGTTGAACTTCAACTTCTTTCTTGGTTAAAGACCCTCCTTAGTTACCCACAAGATGCTAATGGTTTACTTGTTAGTGGGGGGTCTATGGCAAATTTAGTGGGTTTAGCGGTAGCAAGAACACATGCCGCAGGTTACGATATCAGAGACGAGGGAATTAACCTTAATGACAATGCAAGATTGATGTTCTATACCTCAGTAGAGACTCATTCCTGCATCAGAAAAGCAATTGAACTCTTAGGGCTTGGATCGAAATCATTAAAATTGATACCGATCAATGATGACTATACTGTTAACCTAGACCTTCTCCAGAATGCCATAGATAAAGACCGAAAAAATGGTCGTATCCCAGCCTGTATTATTGCTAATGTAGGGACTGTAAATACCGGCGCTATAGACCCTTTAATCAAATTGTCCGAAATAGCCAAGAAAGAGAATATCTGGCTCCATGCGGACGGGGCATTTGGTGCGATTGCTAAATTTGCACAAAAATCTCATCATCTTGTTGACGGTCTAGAATTAGCTGATTCTATTGCCTTTGACCTCCATAAATGGATGTATATTCAATATGACTGTGGCTGCGTCCTAATTCGTGGCAACCACCCACATAAAGAGACATTTTCAGTAATACCGCCTTATATAAAGAACTTTGAGCGCGGCTTAGCATCAGGGCCGATTAATTTTTCTGAATATGGAGTGCAGCTCTCACGCTCTTTCAAAGCGCTTCGCGCCTGGATGGCATTAAAAATTGAAGGTTCTGATAAATATAGTGCTCAGATTGAACAAAATATTGACCAGGCAAAATATCTTACTCAATTAGTTGAAGCCCATAATGATTTAGAGTTATTAGCGCCAACTTCATTGAATATAGTTAATTTTAGATACACTAATCCATCAGTTAAGGATGAGCAATTAAATGACTTGAATACTGAGATACTGATGAGATTGCATGAAAGTGGAAATTCAGCCCCCTCTTCAGCTTTATTAAATGGAAATTTCTCTCTTAGAGTGGCAATTTGCAACCATCGAAGTCAGCGCTCTGATTTTGATGAGCTAGTGAGAGATGTGACTATGATAGGCAATAATCTTTTAAATTAATTATATTTATCAAATATTTATGAGATAAATTTAAAATTTTGGTTCAAATGGTAATGTAACGACCAAACAGGCGCCTTTCTTATAAGCAGTATCAAGATCTAAGTTACCGCCATGCGCCCTAGCAACCAGTTTTGCAATATAAAGGCCTAAGTCGGGATCAGATAACTCGAATCTTTTTAAGCCTTTTTCGGCATCGCCAATGCAATCCAGCTTCATGCCGTATCGCGACAAATAATTTTTTAGAAGTTCTGAATGCCTAAAATCATCATCAATTAATAAAACTTTTATCATCTTGTAATTATACTTTCTTTAGAAAATTCAACAAAATCAATATGATACTTGTTACGAATTGAAACAAAATTGCTTACCAAAGAAAAGCAGATTGTTTGTAATGATTATCCTTTAACTTTTACCTATACTAACATCTAAATTATCAAACAGCATAACCTTATAATTAGGAGCTATAAATGTATTTACTTCGTCATCTTACACTCATTCTTCTCCCTTCATTCTTAATGGCTTGCATGCCTTCAGCGGAATCTATCACGTCGTCCGAGTTAGCAAAAAACTCTATTATAATTGATGGTCATATTGATGTTCCATATCGTGTTCTCCGTGAATGGGAAGACGTTACGATGGCTACAGAAGGTGGCGATTACGATTATCCCAGAGCTATTCAAGGTGGTTTAAATGCGCCTTTTATGTCGATATACACACCAGCCTCATTAGCGTCTGAGGGTAAATCAAAAGAACGTGCTGAAGAATTAATTATCTTGGTGGAAAAAATTGTAGCAACTGCACCAGATAAATATGCAATTGCTACTTCACCATCACAAATTAGAGAGCAATTCGATCAAGGTTTGATCTCTCTACCACTAGGCATGGAAAATGGATCACCGATCGAAGGTCAAATTGAAAATATTGAGTATTTTTTCGAAAAAGGAATTCGCTATATTACCCTAGCTCATTCTTTATCAAATCTAATCTCTGACTCATCTTATGACTCAAATAAAGTCCATGGTGGTCTAAGTGCTTTTGGTGAAGATGTTGTTAAAGAAATGAACCGTCTTGGCATGATAATCGATATCAGTCATGTCTCTGATGGAGCATTTTGGGATGTCATGGCTATAACAAGCGTTCCAGTCATTGCTTCGCATTCTTCGGCTCGTCACTTCACTCCGGGATTCGAAAGAAATATGAATGATGAAATGATCATTCGTTTGGCTGAAAATGGCGGGGTTATTATGATTAATTATGGCTCCGCATTCCTTACAGAAGAAGCCAATCAATATAACTCAAAAAGAACTGTAGCTTGGGAAAAGTTATTGTCATCTGACGATGACACGCCATTAGATCTGTATGGAAGTGAAAACGGTAATGATCGTGATGCCTTCAACGATGAATATGCCAAATTAAATCCTTATCCATTTGCCACATTAGAGCAGACTCTAGATCATTTTGATCACGTGGTTAAATTAACCGGTAGTGTTGATCATGTTGGGATTGGCTCTGATTATGACGGTGTAGGAAATACCCTACCGATTGGTCTTAAGGATGTTTCTAGCTACCCTAATCTTATTCAGGGACTAATGGATCGAGATTACAGCAATGAAGATATTAAAAAAATTCTTGGGGAAAATTTATTACGCGCATGGAGTGAAATCGAACTTGGCGCCACATCGAACTAAACAATCAATAACAAGATTCATGAAGATGAAATACTTACTCAAATACACATTCAGCTTTGTATTGCTGGGATTCCTAGTTGCATGTGATGAAGGCTCAAATAACTCCAAGGATTTTGATGTAATTATAAGCAATGGAACTCTTTATGATGGACTAGGCAATGATCCTGTCAATAGTGATATAGGTATAATTGGTGATTCAATTGCTCAAATAGGAGACCTTGGAGATTTCTCATCAAGTAAATATATAGATGCTACAGATATGGTGGTTGCTCCAGGATTCATTAATATGCTCTCCTGGGCTACTCAGCCTCTGCTTATAGATGGTCGGGCTCTTAGCGATATAAAGCAAGGTGTAACACTCGAAATAATGGGCGAAGGATCCTCAATGGGCCCATTGAATGACTCAATGAAGATTAGAATGAAAGAACAACAGAGTAATATTAAATATGATATTACATGGACTACGCTTAATGAATATCTTGAACGCATTGTTAGTCAGGGTGTTTCTGTTAATGTTGCTTCATATATCGGTGCCAGTACAGTTCGAGTACATGAACTAGGCTATGAGAATCGCAAACCCACAGCCGCTGAACTCATCAGAATGCAAAATCTAGTTGAAGAGGCAATGCTTGATGGTGCGATGGGTGTTGGCTCATCTTTAATTTATACGCCAGGAACTTTCGCTGATACCGATGAATTAATTGCATTAGTAAGAATTGCAGCAAAGCATAATGGTGCATATATCTCACATTTAAGATCAGAGGCAAATCATCTCGAAGAAGCCGTCTTGGAGTTAATAAAGATTGCTAGTATTACGGGAGCACCCGCTGAGATATATCACTTGAAAGCAGCCGGTAAAAAAAATTGGCATAAACTAGAAAATGTATTTGATTTAATTGAATCAGCAAGAAACTCAGGCTTAAGGATAAGCGCTGATATGTATACTTATCCAGCTGCAGCAACAGGACTGGATGCCACAATGCCACCATGGGTTCAAGAAGGTGGTCATGACGAATGGGTTAAGCAATTACAAGTACCATCAGTTAGAGAAAAAGTCTCACAAGAAATGCTAGATGAAAATTCAGCCTGGGAGAATTTTTTCATGCAAGCTGGTCCAAAAGGAATATTATTAACTGGTTTTCGAAATTCCAAATTGAAGAAATATATAGGAATGACACTACAAGAAGTGAGTGAAATCATAGGAATATCACCGCAATTGGCCGCAATGGACTTAGTTGTTGAAGACGATAGTCGGGTTGATGCAGTATTTTTCTTAATGTCAGAAGAGAACGTGACTAAGCAGATAAAAAAACCATGGATGAGCTTTGGTTCTGATGCTGGAGCCATCGCAAATGAAGGAGTGTTTCTCGAAAAAAGTCTTCACCCTAGGGCATATGGTAATTTTGCAAGAGTGATAGGTAAATATGTTAGAGATGAGCAAGCTATAACAATGAAAGAAGCTATTAGAAGATTAACTTCATTGCCGGCGAAGAATATTGGAATACAAGATCGAGGCTCTATCCAGCTAAATAATTACGCAGATATTATTATCTTTGATCCAGAAGAAGTTAATGACAAAGCAACATTTAAAAAACCGCACCAATATGCGGTTGGTATGAAGCATGTTTTTGTCAATGGCAAACAGGTTCTTAAAGATGGTGAACATACCGGTGCCATGCCAGGACAAGTTGTTCGTGGCCCTGGTTGGCGCGGATGGAATGACCAATACAATCAATAATTAATACGGGTAATGCAATGTCTAAGTATATTTTTATAATTTCTCTCATTTTCTCCGCTTCCTCTCAAGCACAAATAGCAAGCAGTAAAAACTATACTGCCGATTATCAAACCAAGGCATTAAGTATCTACCGAGATACTATAGCCATGAGGACCGCAAAAGGTCACAACCAAGTAAAGGTCATGGCTCACTATCTTGCAGATCGCTTTAGAGATGGCGGCTTTGATGAGAATGATATTAATGTTATACCCTTTATTTCTCCCAACGGTGAAGAAATTGCCTCACTGGTAGTACGTTATCAAGGTGATGACTCGTCTGGCAAAAAACCCATTCTATTTGCCGCCCACATGGATGTCGTTGAAGCCCTTAAAAAAGACTGGGAAAAAGATCCATTTACTCTTATAGAGGAGAATGGTTACTTCTTTGGCAGAGGTACTGGTGACGACAAATTTGGCACCACTTTGCTAACTGCAGCCTTCTTGAGGTTAAAAAGTGAAAACTATATGCCTAATCGTGACCTAATCATTGCTTTCAGTGGTGATGAAGAGACAGAAATGCTGACTATTGAAGACTTAGTAGATAATCACAGAAATTTAATTGATGCTGAATTCGCTATTAACGCAGATTCCGGTGGTGGCTCATTAAGTACAGAATTTGAACCAATCTCATACCAACTTCAAGCTGCTGAAAAAACATATGCTGACTTCACGATTAAAATCACTAATCCTGGTGGTCATAGCTCCAGACCAACAAAGAAAAATGCAATTTATGACTTGGCGTTAGCTCTGAGTGAAATCGAAGCATACACCTTCCCTACGCAATCCAATGATATAACTTTGGAATATTTCAAAATGAGGGCGACGGCTGAGAAAAACGAGCTGGGAAGAGCCATGCAACAATTCTCTTTAAATCCAAAAAATATAGCTGCTGCCGAATTGATCTCTACTTATTCTGGTCAAGTTGGTATTATAAAAACAACTTGTATTGCCACAATGGTTAATGCTGGACATGCCGAAAATGCTTTACCACAAAGTGCAGAAGCAAATATCAATTGCCGTCTATTTCCAGGTGTCAAAGTCAATGAGATACACAGTAAATTACGTGAAATAGTCTCCAATAAAGATATCCTAATCGAAGTCTCCGGTAATCCAAAAAGTGCACCAGCCTCGCCATTACGTGAAGATGTCATGGCTGCAATAAAAAAAGCCGTTCACGCTCAATTCCCTGATTTACCGATCATTCCTTATATGACAACTGGTGCAACAGATGGTCGCGCTCTAAGAGCTGGGGGCATTCCTACTTATGGCTCTACTGGTCAATTTGCCAGAGCTGAAGATAGCTTTGCTCATGGTTTAAATGAACGAGTGTTGGTGAAGTCATTTTTTGATGCTTTAGAGCATTGGCAGATTGTTATCCACGAACTAAGTGAATCTAAATAGTATTAGCAAGCAGCGGTTCAAGTAAAGAACACGATATTATTTACACTTCAGTGCTGGGCCAATCTTTATCAAAAGGAAATGGTTTTTCTTCTGAAGAATAAGTCAAAAAATCGGTAATCTCAGATACATATGATCCTACCGCATGACCAAATAATTGAAGCTTTTTATTTGCTTCCGATGTAAATAAAACAGAAAAGAACTGCAGTAACGCTACACCAAAAATCACTATTCGACATAAACTAAATACCACGGCAAAAATAAGCATATACATCAATCGTTTCCATATCGGGATTGATTTTAAGTTCGCCTCATAGTTATAGCTTTTCTGCTCTTCACTATCATTAATCGTGTTTTCATTAGTTTCATCTTGCTGCATATTTATATTTCCAGTTTACTTTTATCAATTCACTTCTTTAGGTGTAAGATACATAATTATATCGGCTTGGACAACTTCAAGTCCATCAGCATCTAATACAGATACTGGCACTATAATATCAGCTATCTCTCCTTCTTCAATTATAGGCATAACTGCTTTAGCCATTAAATTAGAATTCGCTTTCTTCAGGTAATGTATATTCATACCTTTAGGTATCCAGCGCATAGAAGCCATCAACCCAGCCTCCATAAGTGTTCCAGCAGCAAGTTCACAAAGATTAGCGATAGAAATCACATGAATCGTACCCAGATGATTGGTGACGCTTCTTCGCTTCTTCATACCAACTACCACCTTGGTTTCAGTATAAGTAATGAATGTTGGCGAAATTGATGAAAAATAAGGAACTCGCCAACAAACAGCCCTAGCAAAGCACCAACGTCCAATCGCGTTGTGACCAATTTTATTCCAATACTTTAAAGGTAATGATTTAGTTTGCATCTTTACTCCGAAGCTGAGTACGCCCAAACAAAACCTTCGCTGTTGGGCATTATAATTCTAGGTAATGTCTCAGATGACATGATTTCTTTTTCAGTGACAATGTCATTAAGGTAAAGAATATAAGCGGTTAATGCGTATATCTCATCGTTGGTTAAAGTCCCTGGTGTTTGATAAGGCATTGCACGCCTAATATAATCAAATAAAATCGTAGCGTATGGCCAATAACTGCCTACTGTTTTTTTAGGAAGCGGACCATTGATTGTGCCATGACCGCCAGCAAGATCTCCATTAATTCCACCTTTTGCCTCATTACCATGACAAGCAATGCACTGAACATTGAATAATTCTTTTCCAGAGACGGCATTGCCAGAACCCTGAGGCAGACCGTCGCCATTAGGCATAACCACAAAATCAACCTGATCTACATATTCAGCTGAGAGAACCTTTCCTAAGTTTGGGTTATTCACTCCAAATGAAACATCATCAGCAGCAACAATTTGAGTGATTATTATCAAGGTGCAGGTGCATATAGTTTTCATCAGTTTAGAGATAAACATTACTCACCTCCCCTGCAGAATTAATAGCCCAAGTCTGGATTGCATTAAAATGATAAAATGTATTTTTTGCTCTACCAACAAACCAAGACTCTCTTGAAGGCTGAACGTTGCCTTTTTCGTCGATGGCTCGACTCATTATGGTTGCAGGAGTACCATCCCAATTCCAAGCAGATCGAAAACGTGTCAATGATTTAGAAAGGACATGCTGATCCAAAAGCGCTTCAGCCCAGGTATTTCCCCCATCGGCAGACAGCTCAACAGTTTTTATTTTTCCTGAGCCAGACCAGGCAATACCTTTGACTTGATAAATACCTGCGCCAGCAAAATTCAATCCCACGGAAGGGCTAGTAATTACTGATTTCACACCCATCGGAAAAGTAAATAACTCGGCTATACCATCATCTCTTAAGTCTGAATACTTAGAGGTCTCATCTTTCGTCATCGAGGGACCAGAAGTTACTTTTATTGTTCTTAACCATTTAACACACGCATTACCTTCCCAGCCTGGTAAAAATAAACGCATGGGATAACCATTAGAAGGTCGCAATGGCTCTCCATTCTGATGAGTCGCGATTATGGCATCATCCATTATTTTTTCAATTGGCACACTGCGGCTCATCATAGCTGCATCTGAACCCGAAGCTACAATCCATTTACCTTCTGGCTTAACGCCCGCTTCTTCAAGTAAAACTTTAAGAGGAATTCCGCCCCATTCGCTGCAAGAAACTAAGCCATGCAAATCGCTAGCCTTTCGCTGTAAAGGTTGTGGTGCCATCATATTGCCACCACTATTGCCCGAGCATTCTAAAAACTGGATATTAGATGTGTGTTGATAACGAGCTAGACTCTCCAATGAAAAAGATAATGGGCGCTCAACAAGGCCATGAATAATCAAACGATGTTGGTCTGGATCAATTTCTGGTATTCCTGAATGATGACGCTCAAAATGCAGCCTACTTGGGGTAATAATTCCATCGAGGTGTTCAATTGGTGTTCTCGAAGCTCCAGAGCCAGTCGTTCCTGGTTGAGTTCCGACACTATCTCTTTTTATATGACTCTCGAAATTAGATGGTCCAGATTCTCCCATGCCAGAACCTGGTTGCTTCATCCAAGGAAATCGATCCTTACCTTCTGAGCCAATGGCGGAAGCAGATAACAACCCGCCACCAACACCGAGTCCGGCCTTTAAAAAAAATCTTCTGTCTAAAAGCCCATTTTTAGCTGTGAAATTCATATTTTCTGTTAATTTTTTCATAGTGATTTGGCCTTAATTGTAATATCATTAACTAAATTAAATAAACATTATAAATATATGTTATATATGTTATTTTTTAATAGATCTATCTAAATCATTTATCAAATCATCTGCAGATTCTATCCCAATTGATATCCTTATTAAATCTTTTGGTATAGGGCTCCCCTCTCCTTCTATCGAAAAACGGTGCTCGATCAAACTTTCAACTCCACCAAGGGAAGTAGCTCGAATAAATATATTACAAGCTTTAACGATTTTTAAGGCTGATTCTTCGCCCCCTCGAATCCTTAAAGACAGCATTCCACTATATCCTAGTGCCATTTGCTTTTTTGCAATATTGTGTCCTGGATGACTGGATAATCCTGGATACAACACTTGATGTATTTCTTTATGGTTACTGAAATATTCCGCCACTTTCAAAGCTGTTTCACTTGCTCTTATTACTCGCAAATGTAAAGTTCGCATCCCACGTTGCAATAACCAAGCTTCGAAAGATCCAATAATCGCCCCGCCCTGAACACGATTCTGTCTTATTTTTTCCCAAAATTTATCTTTTTTGGAGCAAACCAAGGCACCAGCCACAATATCGCCATGACCATTTAAGTATTTTGTTGCTGAATGCATAACTATATCAGCGCCATATTCCAATGGTCTAGTAAGAATTGGCGTAGCTACTGTGGAGTCAACAATCAATTTTGCATCGCATGATTTGGCTATCTGTGCAGCATTTTCTATATCAATAATATCCCATGTTGGATTGCATGGAGTCTCTATCCAAATAATTTTTGTTTGCCCCTGAATAATACTCTCACTCAAAGCATCTGGATTCGCTACGTCATAGAAACTCAAATCCAGTCCCCATTTTTTTGTATAATCAATCAGCCATCCTCTCAGGCCCCAATACATGATTGCGGGAGCTACAATATGATCGCCAGGACTTAAGGCTTGAAAAACACTGACTGCTGCAGCCATCCCAGAACTGAATAACAATGCCTCTTCACCCCCTTCGAGCTTAGCCAGCATATTTTCAGGAACTATATTGGTAGGATTTTCGTCACGAGCATAACTAAACTGCTCTGCAATCAGTTGGTACTGCTCATCTCTTGCAAAAGTAGTTGAGGGATGAATAGAAGGCATGATTGCACCGGTTTCTGTATCATGATGACGGTACGCTTGGGCAATTTCTGTTTCACGGCTTCTTTTCACTGTCATGCTTATTCCATTTTTATGAAGATTTACTGCGAAAAATAATTATAATCAGCAGACCAAATACTCAATAACATTCAAATACACTATACTAAATTTTATGGCATTTATATTACTTGGTTGCATAATTATAGCACTTGTTTTTATTCCTAGCGTCTGGGTAAAACGTGTGCTGGAGAAATATTCTCTCCCTGAAGATCGTTATGCTGGAACGGGCTCAGAATTAGCACGTTATTTACTAGATCAGCAATCATTGAGCCATGTAAAAATAGAAGAAACCGAAGAAGGTGATCATTATGATCCAGCCGAAAAGGTAGTAAGATTGACGAAAGAAAAATTTCATGGACATTCCCTGACCGCTATCACTGTCGCCGCTCATGAAGTCGGTCATGCCATTCAAGATGGTGAGAATTATGGACCGTTAAGACTTAGAACCAAGCTTGTCAAAATGTCTAGAGGAATTGAAAAAATTGGTGCTGGAGTACTGATGATCTCACCTTTTATTGGTATTATCACAAAGGTGCCCGGATTAAGCGCTATTGTCTTCATCTCTGGATTTTTAACGCTCCTCTCTTCAACATTAATTCATTTAGTTACTTTGCCCACAGAATTAGATGCGAGCTTTAAACGAGCGTTACCGATCTTAAGAAAAGGCAACATCCTTAAATCTGGGGATCAAAAATATGCTTACAAAATACTCACCGCAGCCGCGCTAACCTATGTGTCAGCATCACTAATGAGTCTCTTAAATATAGCCAGATGGTGGGCTATATTAAGACGTTGAATCCATAATACGATTACCGAATAACTTCTTGAATGTCTGCACGTAATAACGCATGTGCTCTGGTTTATCCATACTAACTCTGGACCATTTTGTAAATGGTGGAAATGGCCTCCCTGAGGCAATACCATGCTCCAATAGAGCTGTATTTATTTCTTGTACCGGAATTCCGGTCTCGAAAAAAGTAAAATTAGCGTTAGATTTAATATAGCGAACATTCAACTCATCGAACATTTCTCCTACTATCCTTAACGATTCTTTATTTTTTCTTCTGCTAAAATCCTGGAATTCTTGATCTTGGTAACTTGCATAAGCTGCTTCGATTCCTAGGGTATTATTTTTACCAGTTCTTAATTCTCTGATTTTCTTAATTTGATCTGGGTGAGCGAAACCAAAGCCTACTGCCAAACCAGCCAATCCATGTATTTTTGATGCAGTACGTGACACTATAATATTACGATGCCCTTCTGCTATTAAATCAATCATAGAGCCATAATTTGGGTCCTCCACAAATTCATAATACGCTTCATCGACGAACACCAGTCTTTTTTTCGAAACTTCAATAACAAAGTCTCTCAGAGCATTTTTATTGATGATATTTGGAATTGGATTATTGGGGTTCACAAGATAAACCATCTTAGTATCTGGTCTTATGGCTGCGGCAACCGCTTCTAAATCACAGGCTAAATTCTCATCAACTGGAACCCTAATAATTTCTGTACCTACTCTTGACGCGTAACGCACTAAATCTTGATAGGTAGGATCAACGCAAACTACCGATCCTTTTTCCCAACTCGCTATCAAACCACCGGTTTTAAGTATCTCGCCCGACCCAGTGCCGATAGCAACATGATCTGATGTCACTCCGTTTTGCCTGGCCACCAATTCAACTAATTTTCGTCGACTGCCGCCGCCGTATTTGTTCACCAGATCAATGCCTTCATTAATTGCCTGTAACGCCACTCTTGATGGGCCATAAGGGTTCTCATTTTTATCAGCTCTAACAAGCTCAAAGGGCCTAGGAACAATATCTGCGGCAAACAATGGATTGGATAATGGATTTAGTCCTGTGATTGCATTTACACCTAAAAATGCGCCACCTGATAGTAAAATCCTACGTCTGCTGATATTTTCCATATTCTCCTGCCCTTATCTTAATAAAATTAATGATTATCTTAAAATTTAATTATATTTTAAAAGTTCCTTGATTGGTTGAATTTACTACATTAAACACAATTCTTTAAGCAGTTTTTACATATTGACATCAAAATAAAACACTCCTTGAGTTAGGTCTTATGTATTTTTTAGTATTTTTCAGTGGTTTACCTCCCGCAACGCTGATAATATGCGCGCGCAATAAAGTTAATAATAAATAACATCAATACAATTAAAAAATAATAAAAAGCGAACAAAAGTCATGAAAGATCTAAACGCATATAGAAATATTGGTATTTTTGCTCATGTAGATGCAGGTAAGACGACGACGACTGAACGGATCCTAAAATTAACTGGCAAAATTCATAAAATTGGTGAGGTCCATGATGGGGCAGCCACCACAGATTTTATGGATCAAGAGCAAGAGCGAGGTATTACCATTCAATCTGCTGCTACTAGTTGCGAGTGGGACAATCATCGCTTAAATATTATTGACACTCCGGGCCACGTTGATTTCACAATTGAAGTCTACAGATCACTGAAAGTTTTAGATGGGGGTGTTGGGGTTTTTTGTGGCTCTGGCGGCGTAGAACCTCAGTCTGAAACTAATTGGCGTTATGCCAATGAATCTGAAGTCGCACGTATCATTCTGGTCAATAAACTTGATCGCGTTGGTGCTGACTTTCTTAGAGTAGTAAAACAAATTAAAGATATTTTAGGGGCGAATGCATTGGTAATGGTTCTTCCTATTGGTATCGAGGATGACTTTAAAGGAGTTGTCGATTTATTGACTAGAAAAGCTTGGATTTGGGAAGATTCTGATGATCCAACAAACTTTGAGATAGTCGATCCCCCAGAAGACATGGAAGTATCAATTGAAGAATGGCGTGAAAAACTTGTCGAAACAGCGGTCGAACAAGATGATGACTTGCTAGAAAAATATCTAGATGGTGAAGAGCCTAGTATTGAAGATTTAAAGAAATGTATTCGCAAAGGGACAGTCAATCTTGACTTTTTCCCTACCTATTGTGGTTCAGCATTCAAAAACAAAGGTGTGCAAAACGTTCTTAACGCAATTGTAGATTACTTACCGAGTCCCACCGAAGTAAAACCTCAGCCAGAAGTGGATCTTGAGGGGAATGAAACAGGCGAATATGCCGTCGTTGATCCTGCCAAACCATTGCGTGCCTTGGCTTTTAAAATTATGGATGATCGCTATGGTGCACTAACCTTTACTCGAATCTATTCTGGTATGCTCAAAAAAGGCGATAATGTTCTTAATACCTTTACCGGAAAAACAGAAAGAATCGGCCGAATTGTCGAAATGCATGCTGATTCAAGAGAAGAGCTAGACTTTGCACAAGCTGGCGATATTGTAGCGTTATTGGGTATGAAGAATACAAAAACAGGTCATACACTAGCTGATGAAAATAATCCTGCAACACTAGAGCCTATGGTTTTTCCTGATCCTGTTATTTCTATAGCCATAACACCACTAGACAAAGCAGGTACTGAGAAACTAGGGATTGCTTTAAATAAAATGATACAAGAAGACCCCTCTTTCCATGTTGCTACAGACGAAGATTCTGGAGAAACCATTATCAAAGGAATGGGAGAATTACATCTTGATATTAAAGTAGATATTCTTAGACGCACTCATAATGTGGACGTCGAAATGGGTAAACCTCAAGTTGCTTATCGTGAAACAATCACGGAAGCAGTTGAAGATACTTATATACACAAAAAACAAACCGGTGGTTCTGGGCAATTTGCAAAAATTGATTATCAGATAGAACCAGGCGAACAAAACAGTGGTTATACTTTTGAATCTCATGTTACCGGCGGCAATGTTCCTAGAGAATATTGGTCTGCCATAGAAAAGGCTTTTAAAACAAGCATGGATGAAGGGACGCTTGCAGGCTTTCCACTGCTGGACGTTACTTTTAAACTAATGGATGGTGGTTTCCACGCTGTTGACTCCTCTGCAATGGCATTCGAATTAGCCACTAAAGCTGCATATAGACAATCTATCCCAAAAGCAGGTCCTCAGCTTTTAGAACCAATCATGAAAGTGGATGTATACACACCAGATGATCATGTTGGGGATGTTATTGGTGACCTTAATAGACGTCGGGGAATGATTAAATCACAAGATACTGGACCAACAGGGACAAGAGTAAATGCCAGCGCTCCATTAGCTGATATGTTTGGGTATATTGGAGATCTAAGAACTATGACGTCGGGACGCGGTCAGTTTGGTATGGAATTTTCACATTATGCACCGACACCAAAGAATGTTGCTGATGAAGTCATCAAAGAAACGTTAGCAAGAAAAGCTGCTAAATAATTCCTTGTAAATAATCTAGTCATACCCCTATGACCCGATTGTGCCCCATCTTAATATTAATCAATTTAAGTGACAGCAATCTCTGATAGCTGTTCTGTGCGTTTAAATTTACTCACCAAATCATCCTGAATAACATATAAGCATGGTATTAAAAATAGTGTAATAACGGTCGCAAAGACTATTCCAAAAGCAATCGATATTGCCATCGGAATAACAAACTGGGCCTGCGTGCTTGTTTCTAGCATTATTGGCATTAATCCAATCGCCGTGGTTAATGAAGTTAATGTGATTGCTCTGAATCTTTGAGTACCTGAATTGACAACGGCTTCTATAAGCTCCATACCCTCTTCTCGGGCTTTGTTTATAAAATCAACCATAATAATACTGTCATTAACTACGACACCAGCTAATGCAACCAAACCAAACAAAGAAAACATACTTATAGCTTCATCTAAAACGATATGACCAATGACTGCACCAATCAATCCAAATGGTATTACGGCCATGATAATTATTGGCTGCACATAAGAACGTAAGGGTATTGCTATGAGCACATAAATCAATAACAAAGCCGCTATTGAGGCTGTTGTCAGCTCATTTAATAATTTTACTGTTTCACTGCTTGTTCCCTCTAAATCAAATTCAAGCTCAGGAAATTCTTCTCTTAATTGAGGGAGAAAATTATTTGTAATATCAGCCGTTATGATTCTAGGTTGAACGCTTGCAGCATCAACATCCGCAGATACAGTGACAACACGGTCTCCATCTTCACGTTGTATACTTGAATAGGCTTTTCCAAAACTTGCCGTTGCGACCGATGAAAATGGAACTTCGTCACCAAAGTTATTTCTTATCCTCATAGATTCAAGATTATCGATTGACTTTCTATCACCCTCTGGATAACGCACCATGACTTTAATTTCATTTTTTCCTCTCTGAATCCGTTGCGCTTCCTCACCATAAAAAGCCTGTCTAACCTGTCTACCAACTGACGCCATTGTAAATCCCATTGTTTCAGCTTCAGGTTTGACATCGAGTTTTATCTCCTCACCACCAACACTCAAGGAGCTTCTTATATCAAATACTCCTTTGTATTCTTTTAATTTCCTTTGAAGCGCCTTAGATGATCGCTCTAATTGCTCTATATCTTGCCCGATAATATTAAAGCCTAGATCAGAACCCCCACCGATACTTCGCCCCGAATCAAAAGTTAATTTTTTGACTCCTGGCATATCTTCTACACGATCACGCCACATATTTTCGACTTCAAGTACCGTTAATTTTCTATCATCAAATGGTAATTCGGCAACCAGTAATCCGATCCCATCACCGGCAGTTGGTGTACCCAAATCAGTCATACCTCCTGTGTACGCTCCTAGCTTGTTTATCGGCGGTAAATCATCAGGATGACTTAATGCCCATTCTTCATTTAAATCAAGTGCATGCTGCTCAATTCTATTTATCACATTGTCACGAAGTTCAGGTGGGGATCCATCAATCATGGTCAGCTCTACTACAACATAATCCCCTGGCACTTCAGGAAAAAGCATAAATCTTGTAAGACCGCTATTAAGCACGCCCATTATAACGATTAATGCAGCTAAGAAAGAAACCGCAGTTAAACCACGATTCTCAACGGCTTTTTTGATTAACGGGGCATATTTATTTTCAATTAAATAATGAAGGTTTCTTTGCACAATGCGATTGGCTCTTTGAAATAATCTCGATGGTCTTTTGTACCAGGGGATATTCCAGTAAGGAGAAAATATCTCATCTTCATTAATTTCGTCTATTCTTGTATGGGCTAAATGAGCAGGTAATATAAGCTTAGATTCAATAATTGAGAAAAAGAGACAAAGAATAACCACGACAGACATGGCCTTAAAGAAAGGCCCACCAAAGCCAGAGACAAATAACATTGGTGCAAATGCGGCAATAGTAGTTAAAACACCAAACGTAGCTGGTACTGCAACTTTCTGAGCGCCTTGAATTACGTTTTCAATATTATGACCATCAGCTCTTATTTTGGTATAAATACTCTCACCGATGATAATAGCATCGTCAACCACAATGCCTAGCACCATGATAAAACCGAATAAACTAATTAAATTTATGGTGACTGGGAATGGACCCATTGGCATTAACCACAAAGCACCAAAAAATGCTATTGGAATACCAACTACCGCCCAAAATGCAACTTTCATACGAAGAAATAACGAGAGTACAATGAAGACTAACAAGGCACCTTGGGCCATATTTTTTGTCATCATATCAAGGCGATCTTGGAGGTAAATGGATCTATCACCCCATACTTCCAATTCAACACCATCCGGTAATGTGGCTGAACGCTCTTTTATGTATTCTTTGACGCGTTCTGCTGTTTCAATTTCATTTTCAGAAGCAGCTGCTAGAATTTCCATATCTAGGGTAGGTTCCCCATTAAACCGGCCCCACGACTTTGATTCCACAAAACCATCGTCGATATTTGCGATATCAGAAAGCAACAATCTGGAGCCATCAGGATATGTTCTAAGAACCAGAGCGCCGAACTCTTCGCCAGTATAAACTTGCCCTTTAGTTCTAAGTAGAATATCCCCTCCATCCGATCTTATTCTTCCGCCTGGCAGGTCGATTGATGATGCTCTGATAGCTTGAGAAATTTCACTCATAGTTAAATCGTATTCTCGTAATATATTTTCTGTGACCTCAACACTTATCTCATAGTCACGATCACCCAACATATTTATGCTTTTTATTTCAGGATAATTTAATAATTCATCTTTGATATCTTGAGCGATTTTTTTACGCTGATACTCATCTATATCTCCGTATATAGAAACAAACAAAATACCCTGTGGGATCTCAACTTTGTATACAACTGGTTTTTCTGTTAATTCTGGAAAAGTAGATATTGCATCTACTTTTGCTTTGATCTCATTAAGCACTTCGTTAATATCAACGCCAATTTCAACTTCAGCTCTAACACTTCCGATACCCTCAGAGGCGGTAGATTTAATTTTTATAATACCCTTCGTATCCTGTATCGCCTCCTCGATTTTTATAACGACGCCTTCTTCAACTTCTTCTGGTGCTGCACCAAGGTAAGGAACTCTCACTGAGACATAATTAAGATCGAAGTCTGGAGTAGTTTGCTTTCTTAAATTAAGGCCCGAATACAGGCCAAGACCAATTATTGAACACATTAGTAAATTGGCGGCCACAGGATTTCTTACAAACCAACCGATAATCCCTTCTTTTTTATTCTTTCTTATCATAATTAGTTTTCAATATTCAGTTCTGGGTTAACCTGACGCTCATTCCATTAATTCCATCTTCGAGAGAAGTAGTGCTAATTCTCTGCCCCTCTTTAATCCCATTACGAACATAACCGAAGTTTTTATCAGTTCTTATCAATTCTATATCTTGATAATAAATTCGTTTTTGATCATCAATTAAAATAATTTGTCGATTATTGATGATTGCTGAACGTGGGATCTTAATAAATTGATAGTTTTGACTTGTGTAAATTTTTGCATTCACGAATGACCCCATTGGCAACGAATTAATATTAGGGTTGCCGCCAAGATTATAAGGGTCCTTTATTCTTGCGACAGCATAAGTCATTCGAGTTTTTTCATCTACCACGCCTTCGCTTCTAACAATGTACCCTTCCCTAGCCTGTAATTGCCTAGATTGCTTTATTTCAAATACTACTCGTGATCCTTGCGCCTCTCCTGTTTCTGAGATTTCACTTAAAGTCGGTAAGTCTGCAAAGGATAAATCTGAATTTGAAATAGGCAGTCTAACTTCTGCATAATCAATAGCAAATGTAACGCCAAGCCTAGAGCCGGGACTTACTGATTGTCCTAGGTCAGAAGATTTCTCCAATATCATCCCATCATAAGGCAATTGAATTTTTGTCTCATCTAAATTTTGTTGTGCATTTACGAGTCCCGCTTCCGCTAAAGCCAATGCAGTAACTATAGATAAATACTCAGATTCAGATAAATAACCTTGTTTTCGAATTTTAACGGCATCATCAAATTCATTTTGACGTTGGTCTTTCAACGCTTCAGCTTGCTTTAATGCGACAATATATACCGATGGATCTATGACCATCAAGGTTTCGCCTTTTCTAAAGAAACCACCGGATACGAATTTCGGAGAAATCTCTACTATGGTTCCAGAAACTTCTGCACTTAAAATAGTTTGAATTAATGGCATCACCATACCTTGACTGTCGATTGTAATTTGTACTTCTTCTTTTTTTAAAATGATTGATGACACAATCGGAGGCTTTGATTCGATAGTATTTTTGTCCGGCTCAGGCTTTAATTTACCAAGAAAAAAATAGATTATGAGTGACAGAGCTAAGATTAAGATAGCAATCTTAGTATTCTTTATTTTTGTAGTCATAAATTAACTTACTCTAAAACCAAGTAACGTCATTATCCTTGATTTAATTCGAAATTGCAGTACTGGTTTTGTAGAGATTTGTAAGTATTTGTAAGTATTTGTAAAGATACAGATACACTTTTAACGACCTAATAATATGCGAAACAGATGATAAATCCTACCTCAATAGAATAACTTTCATGTTTAATAAGAGTTGATATCTTTTTCAGTCCATGCATCGTACAAGAAAATGGAAATAGCAAGCCAAATACAAGCAAAACATAACGTACTCGCTAGCGACAAACTTTCACCATAGAAAAGCGCCACAAAAAATGTCATGGTTGGTGCTAAAAATTGCATCATTCCAATGGTGGTAAGACGTAACTTCCTTGCAGCTATAGCAAAGAATAGTAATGGGATCACGGTAACCGGACCAGCTAAAAGTAACAAAGCAATCATTGGATAATCATTACCTACAAAAATTGCAAAAGTTCCTTGAGTTAAGTAATAAAAATAAATTAATGCAAAAGGGCTGATAATTAATGTCTCAATAAATAAACCTGGCATCGCTCCAACTGCAATATTCTTCCTGATCACGCCATACAGAGTAAATAATGCAGCAAGCATTATTGCGATCCACGGAAATTTTCCTGTACTAAAAGTTAAGATCAGAACTCCTATGGTAGCAAAAGTTATGGCTACACCTTGGAGAGCCCTTAGACGTTCTTTTAAAAATACAATGCCTACCAACACATAAAATAAGGGATTAATATAATAACCTAAACTGGCCTGCAAAAGCTGGTTGCTCTGCACGGCGTAAATATAAATATACCAATTTGACGCTATTAAAAGAGCGGAGACAAACAAGTAACCGACTATACGAATATCCGCTAATGCACGTTTAATTTCGGGAAATTGCTTACGCAATATAACTATAAGTAGTCCAAAAGGTATTGACCAGATTATTCGATGCGCAAGGACCTCTATGGAAGGTATGGCGTCTATCAATTTAATATAAATTGGAAGCAGACCATAACATAAGTAGGCTATTAATCCTGAAATTAAACCTTGCTTAGTCTTCTTTGCATCATGTATTAATTTTTGTTTCATATAATTTAAATCAAGACTTAAAAAACTTGAAAATTGACTCTCTCGGATCCCTATCCTGAGCTATTTTAATGCAATGTCAATTAATTTAAAGAAACATAAAGATGAAACTTATTAATACAGTAAACAGTAATTCAAAGTTACATTGACAGTTGTTGCAAAATGCGTTACATTTAATTTTATTTGTATATTATTTGTATAGTATTTTTTTATGAAAACAGCCACCCTTAACCTTCGTATCTCCCCACCCCTAAAAGAGGGAATAAAAGTCGCTGCCGATAAAGAGCACCGAAGTATCGCCAATATGGTTGAAATGTTAATTCGAAGGCACTGCGATAATTGTGGTATAGAAATTTCAGAATTGTACGCAACAAAAAGAGAGAGTGAACATGGATGAGAAAATGCTTAGGGCTATGGTGTCAGCTGGCGCTATAAAAAAAATCAAAATAATAGGTTACGGTTCTCGCTTTCATATTGAAGCAAATACTCCAAATGGTGCTATTACCGCCGAGACTCATAAAGGAAAAGTTAAATCATGGGTTACTCTTGATGCTGCCGCCAAGTGGGTTAGGTCAATTGGTGTTGGCTCTGCATATATTAGTCTCACGCACTGGCAGCCCGGGCAAAGAGATATGTTAAATTAATTGTTGCCTGATTCTTTTACTTGTGGGAGTGAATTGTTAAAATACTTTCATGATTAGAGTCACTGAAAGCCAGATAAAAGAATTTCAAGATAATGGTGCCGTATTAATTCCCGGTTTATTTTCTTCTTGGATCCCAATAATTACCAAAGGAATAGAGTTTAATTTAAAGAATCCCAGTCAATATGCCGCTGAAAATGCAAAAACACAGCAACAAGGGAGATTCTTCGATGATTATTGCAACTGGATGCGAATTCCAGAATTTGAACAGGTAATAAAAAAATCCCAAGCAGCCAAAGTTGCAGCCATGCTCATGAACTCAAAAAAAGTTCAATTTTTTCATGACCATGTCTTATATAAATCCGCAGGATCAAGCACTGACACACCTTGGCATCAAGATGAGTCATATTACTTTACTCATGGGAATATGAGTGTGAGCTTTTGGATCCCTGTTGATCCAATTAATAAAGCCTCACTCAGGGTAATCGCTGGTTCGCACAAATGGGATAAGTCGGTAATGCCAACAAAATGGCTTTCTGGAGAGAATTTTTATGCATCGAATGAAAATTTTATTCCCATACCTGATCCTGACAAATATCCAGAAAGATTCCCTACGTTAGAGTGGAAAATGAGACCTGGTGATGCCATTGCTTTTCACTTCAAATCTGTCCATGGTGCGAGAGGTAACAGCGCTAAAAGGAAGCGAAGGGTTCTCTCACTTAGGTATATTGGTGACGATATTAGGTACATTGAAAGACCGGGAAAAACATCTCCTCCTTTTCCTGGACACGGCATGATTGATGGCCAAAAATTAAGGGACGATTGGTTCCCTTTTTTAGACACCTAATAAAGTAATTGCTGATAAATTATCAGCGTTTTTTCCACTGTTGCTTCATTAGAAAAATCATCATTTATTCGTTTTTTTGCATTCAATCCAAGGTTAACCCTTAATTTATCATTGTAATACAATCGGCTTATTGCACCTGCGATGGCTTTTGCATCTTTAACGGGCACCACAAGTCCACTCCTTTCATGAGCAACAAGTTCCGGACTACCACCTGAATTAGTTACAATGGGTGGAGTACCATAAGCCATCGCCTCAATAATTGATCTAGGTAAGCCTTCACGTTTTATTGATGGTAAGCATACAACGTCACAAGCTGCGCTGATTAAAGGAGCATTGTTACAGAAGCCAGGTGTAATTATTTGTTGTTTTTTTTGACTTCTGGCAATTGCTTTATCTATATTTTTACCTTGCATTCGCCCCACTAGCAATAAATAAATGGGGATCTCTGAAGGGATTAAATCAAGAGCGTCAATCAAGTACTCAAGCCCTTTCCTGGGTCGCGAATTTGCTACACAACCCACTACAAAAGCATGTTCTGGGATACCAAATTTTTTAAGGCAGGCAGGGGCTTGTTGGTACCACTCTAACTTATGCCCTTTATAGACTGTTACAGGACGATCCTCTGGCATGGCTAAAATACGAGGCCGCATACTTAAAAAATGATCTTTAATTGCATCGCATACGCAAATTATACGATCTATCCTTGGGTTCAAAAATCGTATCCATGAAATGGGATCAAAAAAACTGACATTTCCAACAATGCCACGATAGGCAATTAATTTGGTTTTAAGTCCGTATATTGAAAAAATAGCATTACTCAGTCCGTTATTGGTAAATGTATGCACAAGATCAACTTTCTCATTTATTATTATATTTCTGAGTTCTCTTATTATTGATAATTCAATTTTTTTAGTAAAAATTAACTCTTGAGTTTTTATGCCTTTTTCTTTAAGTAAGAACTCATACTTCCAGTCTTTTTTACAAATCACAGTTATTTGAATATTTCTTTCATGAAGCCCAATAAAAGTCTCAACGGTAGGTCGATCTGGTGTTTCTGTAATGGCTAAAATATGCATATTGTCTTATTTTTGATAATCAAAATTTTACTCATTTAGTTACCACTCCATGCTTTTCTAGTGGCAGCATTCTTCAATTTTACTCGATTTTCTTTTGTTGGAGCTGGCTCTGATTCACCAAATATAGCTCTCACCCAATGGCCATCAGTAGGATTAGGCAGAAGGATAAACTTGTCACCAAATTCTTTTCGATCTCGCTCCATTAATTGATAACGAAGCTCGGTCCCATCAACATAATAATCTCGTTTATAATCATTTAAGTTATCGCCTAACATAACAATTAATTCATGCGAATCACGAATGACATTTTTTGTTGGCATTTTATTTGAAGTCTCTCTGTATACTGTTAAGTGAGCCTCATCAGCATACGGGAACCCTAAGTATTCTAATTGATTCAACGCATACTCATAAGTTCTTTCTCCTTGATTTCGATTTGTGACATAAAATATCTCAACATTATTCTCATGACAGTAATCCAAAAATTCTTTAGCGCCAGGTACCGCTGTGATTTCATTCTTAGGAAGCCATTCGTCCCAAATAGCATCATCGAAAAAATCCATTTCATTGTTTATCAAATAACCCCAGTAACTTGTGGCCGCAATTATGGTGTTATCCATGTCTGCAATAACTGCAAGTGGCTTAGATTTTGATTGCTTAGCATCGATGGCTTGCTGAACCTTAAAACGAGCCAAATTGTATGCCTGATGACATAATGCTCCAAATTCAGCGGCAGTTTCCTGCCATGCTACTGCCCATAATAACGAATTATTAGTAACCTTATCCGAAGACGGGTCTTCATGAGACTGGCTTATACTTGGCAAAGTTAATCCACCTATAAGCATCGAGGATAATAATTTTCTTCTGTCTAATTTTTCGGTATTATTTTTTGGCATATTAATACTCTCTTATTTTAATGGAATAGCACATAATCATATAATAATCTCATAATCAACACGCTAATAAAAAGATATTACAATCAAAAATGACTGCTTTAACAGATATCTATAAAGGAATACTACTAACCTTAATTTTATCAAATTGCGGAGGTGGTGGCGACACAATGACCCCAGTCACCTCAATCCCATTCAATCAATGGCAGAAAGGAGTCTTCTTGCCTGCAAATAACTTTAAAAATAAATGCTCCATCCCTAGAAATGGAATAAATCCAGCTACTAACTCTGATTTTCTTGACATACAAGGAGGACGCATCGATGAAAATAATTTTCTTAGATCATACAGTAACAATACTTACCTTTGGTATGACGAAATAAACGATCAAGACCCGGAATTCTTTGCCACTCAAGAGTACTTTAATCTCCTTAAAGCTCCTCATGATAGATTTCATTTCAGCATGGATTCGGACGAATGGTATCAGCTCTCTCAATCGGGGATTGCAGCAGGTTATGGAGTTGAATGGTTAATAAAAAATACAGATACGACTCAAATCTTCGTTGCGTTTACGGAGCCAAATTCTCCAGCCACTTCTTCCGCTGTCGACCTAAAGAGAGGTGATGAGATAATAAAAATAGATGATATAAACATTAATGATTTATCAAATAACCAGTTAAATATATCGTTATACCCAAATATCAATCAAACTTATACTTTCGTCATTAAGAAAAGATCCTCTGGTGATATCAAAACCATTATCATGACCTCTACAAATATCACCAAAACACCCATACAAAAAATAAAAATCATAGCTACCGATACAGGAAATGTAGGTTATTTTCTCTTTAATGATCATATCGCAACAGCAGAAAAAGGCTTATTTGATGCAATTACATATTTAAAATCAGCAGAAATTAACGATCTTATTTTGGATTTGAGATATAACGGTGGCGGATATCTTGCTATCGCCAATCAACTTTCTTATATGATCGCAGGACCAACTGCTGCTGCTGGTAAAATTTTTGAAAAAATGGAATTTAATGACAAGCACCCTGCAACAAACCCAATTACTGGAGCAGCTATCAATGGTATTCCATTTTACTCGACGACAATTGGCCTATCATCAATGAGTAATAACACGCCACTTCCATCATTAAAGCTAAATAATGGTAGCTCAGGAAAAAATCGAGTCTTTGTCATTACTGGAAATGATACCTGCTCTGCCAGTGAGTCAATTATGAACACTTTGATTGGATTAGATGTTGAAGTAATTCAAGTAGGGTCAAAAACCTGCGGTAAACCTTATGGCTTTTATCCGGCAGATAATTGCAGTAAAACCTACTTTACGGTTCAATTCAAAGGGGTAAATAATAAGGGTTTTGGTGATTATGCTAGTGGCTTTACTCCAAGAACTTCTTTGAGCGGAGATAAAAATATGCCCATGGGCTGCCTGATTGATGATGACCTTGAATATGAACTGGGTGATAAAAATGAGAAGAGAATTGCCGCCGCACTATATTATCGTAACTCAAGTAACTGCCCTTCTTCCGCTGTCTCCCGCTCTAACTTAAAGCAAAAAATATCAAGTAAAACTATAAAACATGAAATGAGAATAATGAAACCATTTTGGCTTAATAATAAAATAATGTATCGAGAAAATTAATGAAATCAATAGTATTCAACTTAATTACTATTATCATGCTATCGGGATGTTTTTTATTACCAGCTAAACGTGATACTCATGCATTATTAATCAACATGACCCCAGAAGTTAGATTAGAAATCGAGCAAATAATTAGCGCCACATCTGGTGGTCAAAAAATCATTATCTCTGAAACTACTTTTACTAAAGATAGTCTATTAATAATGGAGAGAAGTCCTCTTTCTGGAAAAAGACATACAAATGACCGAACAAAAAATCCACCAAATCATTATCGATTGATAATTAGTGACAATGGTCAATGCTTTATCAGTGATGAAAGCACTAAACTTCAGTGGTTTTTATTCAAAGGTCATTGCAAGGTCGAGCTATAACAATGCATCGCTACTTCTTTTTCTCTTTAATGTTGATACTATCAAATATAATTTTTGCCGCTAATCAACCAGCAAATTTCGATGACACTGAAAACTCATTACTTGCTGAGTTAAATTTTCCAGCGATAAAAGGTAATGCATCAGCTCTAATTAATTGCTCTGGTATTATAAAAAAAAATAGAAAAATAGATCATATTGTTTGTTATAAAAATCAGGCTGGTGATGAAATTTACATCCAAGAAATTTATAGAGCATCAAAAAAATCCAGATTCAATCCAGCCAAAATAAATTCAAAAGTCGTTGAAGTATTTATACAATTTAGAATTTTATTTAAACAAGAAAAAGATAACAGCTCAGTTAAATTGCTTTCAAATGCCGGTTATGAAGAGAATGTAAATGCTTATGGAATGAGCTATATAGGTGCACAGCGAATTATAGGTAATGAATCTTGGCAAAATAATTGCCCCAAATACAATCGTTATAGAGTATTAAGTAAAGCGCATGTAGATATAACTGGTGCTGCTAGCAACGCTAATATCACCCCTTTAAATGGAATAGATATTAACAAGAAGTGTAATATATCGATCAACTCATCCATCAACTCCAGCCGTTACATACCGGCCCACATTAATAGCAAGCCAGTTCCATCTACCTATATTGAACTTTTTGGTAATTAATAAATTTATCGCTGGTATTTATTTGCTCAATATATCAAGCGGTATTATTACCAAGGGCGTTGATTTCAATTTAGAGAGATCTGATTCATCTCAAGTACCTCAAAAATAAATTTCTTCCATATTAAATCTGGTATCCAAATACTCTCCATATCGGATTTTGCTTGTTTTATGTCAATGCCCATATAAATAACCCGATATAAGAAACTAAAGACACTGGCACGGTAATTTACCTGACAATGTAATAAAGTTCGTATTTCTGAGGATTGCTGCATCATTGCTGCAAATAATTGAAAGTCATTAATCCTAGGGTTGCTCCACTCCACTGGGATATGAATATATTGCATCCCCAAATCCTTCACTAGACGATCTTCACTCAATAAAGCTTTCCCTTGATTATTATAAGCAAGATAAATCACTCTCTGGAAGCCTGCTTCCATAAGGTTATTTAGATCATTCTTAGAAACTTGACCAGAACTCGAGAAAATAGGCGAATACTCTAGATAATTATTTATCTCATTGATTGAATTTTCTTCGCGTCCCTGACTATTTGAAACAGAGCAATTAAAAATCACAGACAAAATATATAACCACAAAATATGTTTCTTAGGTATAGTCAAAAATAAATACATCGAATTCACCGTAATTTTAAAATACATTAATATCTAATTTTTCAACATTAAAACACGAACAGCGCTTTAATATCAGCAAAGGAATGTAACTTTGAAGAATACTGTCAATGAGAATAAGAAAAAAAATTACCTAGTCAGGGCGGTAGGTGCCATTGGCATTGCAGTGGTTGCCCTTAATTCAATAATTGGCGCCGGTATATTTACGCTTCCATCCATTGTGATCGAGCAAGCTGGTGCTGCAAGTCCATGGTTATTTCTCATTGTAGGCATTTCAATCATAACCATAGTTTTAACATTTGGTCAGCTAGCCAGTTATTTTAAAGATTCAGGCGGACCAGTACTCTATACCAAAACAGCGTTCGGCCCAGTAGTTGGATTCAGTACGGGCTGGATTTTATACATCAGCCGAGCGACCGCATTTGCGGCAAACTCAAATGCTTTGGCATTCTACCTTGGTACTATCTGGCCTTGGTTTAGTGGTGGTTCTGGACGCATCATACTGATAACCGGCATTTGTAGTTTACTCACCTGGATCAATTATACGAGCATCAAAGATGGTGTAAAAATGCTTATATTCTTCACTTTTATAAAACTAACGCCCATCCTTTTAGTGATTCTTCTTGGGTTGCAATACATTCCAAGTGATTTCATATCAAATGCTTCTTTCCCGCCTATGGAAGGACTTGGTCCAACTGTTTTAATAATTATTTATGCCTATGTTGGATTTGAAGGTGCTACCTTTATCTCAGGTGAAACCAAGAATCCACAATCCTCATTGCCAAGCGCAATGGTAAGAACAAGTTTATTTGTGTGTTTGTTTTATTTTTTGATTATAGTCGTTTATGTCTCGATTGTCCCCGCGACGTCGACCAGTATAGGCGCTCTTGTGGCGCTTGGAGAAACTCTTCTAGGACCTACTGGTCTAATTATAATGACTTTGGCGGCCGTGTTTTCCATTGGGGGTAATCTTGGAGCTATCAGTCTTGCGGTTCCAAGGCTGACACTTGCACTAGCAGAGCAGAATTTACTCCCTAAATGGTTCGGCGTCATTCATAAAGATTATGCTACGCCTGGAAACTCAATATTATTCTTAGGCGCAATAAGTCTGGGCTTTGCATTATCAGGATCCTTTGTCTATCTTGTCATAGCAAGCTCACTGACTAGACTGCTTGCCTATATAATCAGTATTGCTGCTCTTCCTATAATTAAAAAGAAAGCCAGTAAAGAAATTCAAGCAGGCGCTTATAAGTTGATCGGCGGTTACACTATTCCGATCATTGCTTTTGTTATTTGTTTGTGGATAACCGCACAATCGAATTTAGACGCATGGATATTAACCATCAGCCTATTAGCATTTGGCTTAATTCTTTATGGAATCGCTCGTAAAGCACTTAATAAAAATACTCAAGAAACGAACAATTAGCTGAAAATCTCCGTTAAAAATAATTGCATTGAATTCCAGGATCGATAATCGGATGCTTCGTCATAAAGCATGCCATTATCTGGGTCATTTGCTCCAGCTTTAGTAAATGCATGCATCGCACTACCAAAAGCATGTAATTGCCAATCTGCTGACATTTCAACCATTTCTTTGGCAAAATTTATCACATCTGCGGGAGGAACCATGGGATCTTTCCAGCCATGCAATACAAGTACTTTAGCAGCAATTTTATTGCCCTTTGTGTTGCCTGGTGATGATAAATTTCCGTGCAAACTGACTGCACCATTAATGCTCACTCCACAACGCACCAAATCAAGCGAGGCCAAGCCACCAAAACAATAACCAATCGAGGCTAATTTTTTTGGATCAACTTCAGAATGTTGCTTCATGACCTTTAAAGCCAACATAACCCTTCTTTGCAAGAGAGGTCGATCTTCAAGAAGCGGCTTCATCAGGGCAGCATTTTCATTATTATTGTTACCTTTAACACCCTTACCATATAGATCTATAGCAAATCCTACATAACCTAATTTCGCCAACTCCTCAGCTTTCTTGCATTCAAAAGAAGTTCTTCCTGCCCAAGCATGCCCTATAAGAACGCCTGGCTTTGGTTTAGTCAATTTATCATCCCAGGCCATGTAGCCCTCTAGCATGAGATCATCATCCATGTATTCTATGTATTGAGTTTGTATTGCCAATTTATAACCTCAGAGATTGATATTATAGAAATCTAAATTTACCACAATATTTGCTTGATGGATTAAAGTTAAAATTTCAGATAAGCATTATTTCTATTGTTAGGTTTAATAGCGGTAATTTACATCATAACTAATGAAGCTAATCAAGAGTCGCATCATTCAACAACTAATCATTCTGCCAGCGTTGCGGGACTTGAATTAACTCATTGGTATCATAGCCCGCTCTTTCAATGAACTCTAATGTAAAAGTCATATCACTTTCAGTCATGGTTGGTTTACGTGACATGATCCAAGCATAATCACGTTTATTTCTACCAATAATGGTATACGAGTAATCGGTTGCTAGATAAATTACCCTGTAATCTGCTTTAATTGGTCAGATAACCAGCAAAATATTATAATAATGTATTTGTTTATATTTTAATTATAAAATATTGATAATATTATGTTTAATTAATTATTTCGGTTGGCTGCGCTATCTCTTGTTTCTTTAATAATGTACCTTTGCACATTACTACCACCGTAAATTGTATTTTCTGCGACTATTTTCGATAAAAAACCGGTAGCTTCTGAAGACTTATTATCATAATAAGCCATGAATCCTTTCGCTAAATCAATCAAGGATGATTGATTGTCATTATCGAGTTTATTAATTTTCGCTAAATACTCCTCCCTCCCTTCCTGAGATAAGGTGGCAGCCATCATTGATCGATGCAGATCTGCAAATTTAATCCCGATATTTGGAAAAAATTTATCTGCATAATCATACATTTCAACAAACCATAAAGATGGGACTTTTATATCCTCAATAACGCAGTACCATAACAATGAGGCATTATCAGCAAAATACTCTAAGTTCCCAGCACCATCTTTGTTGGCAATTAAATTTTTACAGATAGAGTAAATTTCGTTCTTTTCGTTTGTCTTTAGGGCCAAAAGCGCATCATGCCAGAGAAGATGATGCAGCATGTTCGATTTACCTTGATTTGAAAGCTTCCAATTTTTTATAAATTGGCGTCCTTCTTTGTAACTCATCATTTCATAATGAAGATGCGTCAAAGTATGGGCACAATTTCCAGTGTTTTTGATTTCCCAAGCTTTTTGAGCCAATGATACGGCTTTTTGCACCTCATTATTCTCAATATACATAAAAGCTTGCGTAGTTTTGAACCACCAATCATTATCAGAAAAGTAGCTCTCAACTTCCTTCAAAATTTTTAAATTTCTTTGCTGCCAATTTAAAGTCCCAGAAAAGGCTAACAATCCAAATGGGCCGAGAATGATAGATAACATGATGATGTCATTCGGGTAAGCTTTAATGTGCTCTAAAGCCGCATTTAAGCAGCCTGTGTTAGCGCTCAAAAGCATGGATATGATTGTTATGATGTCTTGCTCTCTTGGTGAAGCGTTTTGTTTGTATTGAAGGGCTAAATTAAGATACTTTTTAGCTTTCTTTGGTGACTGATAAATTGCTAGCTGCTTTGCCAATAAGGCGTTAACTAAGGCAAACTCAGGGTCAAGATTTAGACTTTTTCTAAACGCGTCTATACCTGAATTATCAAGACCAAGAGACTCATCAAGACCAGTCATATAATGATGATATGCACAATCATTCTCAGCTGTAATTAAAAGGTCGTAATTATCTTTATACAATATTTTTCCTGCTTCATCTCATAGCGAGGGACTTTATATAAGCTTATGATTTCTTATTAGTATCTTGTCTTAATTTCATGTATTTTTGTTTTTGTAAAACCGCATCCTTTAATTTTCTGTTATCAATCAATGATGGCTGCCCCGACTGTAAAGAAATCAAGTAAAGTGATGACAACCATTCGAGAAGAATGGATCGCTCTAATGCTATTTTTAAATTGCTTCCTATTGTGACAGCTCCATGATTTTGCATTAATACCGCATTTTTACCCGCTATTTTTTCTGTCACTGCAGCCGCTAATTCAGGGGAGCCAAATGTTTCATAAGAAGCGACAGGAACGGGGCCACCTAAATCGGTGATCTGATAATGAATAGCAGGAAGCTCATTGGTGATTGTAGAAACAGCAGTGGCATACAATGAATGCGTATGCACAATTGCATGAGCATCCTTGCAGCTCTCATACAATGAATAATGTAAATCCGTTTCTGATGAGGGCAATAAATCTCCTTCAATTATTTTTTTATTACCATCCATTACCAAAATATCGGCTGGAACGAGGTATTCATAAGTCACTCCACTCGGGGTGATAATATAATGATCGTCGATCTTGATACTTACATTTCCCGCGGTATTGACCACCAGGCCAATCTCCACCATTCTTTGCAAAGTTGTAATAATCAGCTCTCGTTCAGACTTGTATAACATAATAAATAAGACCTATGAGAGGATAATTATTGCTTCTAGAGCGGTCTCTATAGCACTATTTAGCCCTTTATCACACGCCTTAGAGTCAGGTTTAACATCGCCATCAGATATATTTTTAACAAAACCGTCGATACTAAATATACACCCTGCCCTAATATTATGTAATGCACCTAGTATAAGGATTGCTGCGGCTTCCATCTCAAAAGCCAAAACACCAGCAATTTGTGCGAGTCGAATATCATTCTCCAGTTCTGGACTGTTAAACGAATCTGAAGTATGAATCACGCCTAAATGCATAGTGGTTTGTTGTTTTTCGCCACATTTTTTTAAGGCATTTGTAACCACGAGGTCAGCAACTGCTGGATAATTTGATGGGAAGAATTTTTTTGTCAGGCCTTCATCCCTGACTGCAGCCGTACCAATCACATTATCTCCCGGCTTAACACTTTTGTTACATGAACCTGCCGTGCCCACACGAATTACATTTTTGCATCGATGCTTGCCAAGATCTTGTATTACCATTGCGGCGCTCGGACAACCAATACCAGTTGAGATGACCGAAACAGGTATACCCTTGTATTTACCTGTGTAGGAATGGAACTCCCTTTGGACCATCACCAATCTAGTATCAGTAAGCCATTCTGAAGCAATTTTAGCTGCTCTAGCAGGATCTCCAGGTACCAATACATTTGGCGCGATCTCTCCAGGAATGCATCGTAAAGCTCGATATTGAGCGCGAGCTGGGTCATTTGGATCCGGTAAATCTTTAGTCTCTGGCCATGCTTTTGTCATAATATATTACTCAAGTATACGAAGTTCATTATATTTGATTACTTAAAAATGACTTAGCATCGAAATAATTCTTTATTTTATTAGAATCAAATATTCCTCTATCAGTTATTATAGCGCTAACTAACTCAGGGGGGGTAATATCAAAGCATGGATATAAACCTAGCACGCCATCAGGGGCAAATTTTTTACCTTCTAAATGCAATAAATCAGCCCCAGAACGTTCTTCAATGATAACGCTATCACTGTTTATATTTTCCATATCGGGCCCAGATTGTCGCAAAACATAATAAGGTAAATTATTTGCATAAGCAGCCAGTGCATATTGGTATGTACCGACTTTATTTGCGATTGATCCATCCATACACACGGTATCAGCTGCTGTAATAAAAGCATCAATCTTTCCTCGCTTCATCAAAGATCCACCCATGCCATCCGAAATAACATAAGTATCAAAACCGAGCTCAGCAGCACACCATGAAGATAATTTTGTGCCCTGCAAATAAGGTCGAGTTTCACTGCAAATAATATTCAATTTGATACTCTTACGCTTAGCTTCCATCAAAAGGTACACATATGATCTATCAGGAAAGCAATGAGTTAATAGTGTGTCACCATCATTTAGAAGCGTAAGTGCATATTGCGCTGTTCTTCTTGCCTGCATCGCTAAATCTGAAGCGATCAAATCTGTTAATTGTATTATCTGATCGGCTACAGTTAAATTATTCTTAATGGCATTTTTTGCTCGAAGCAAGCAAAGATCAAGAACTCTCGACAGCGCCAAACCTGTTGGCCTGGTTTTCTTTAGCCTTGATGCGGCATTGTAGATATCTTTAATTGAAGCGCCGGCAACTTGTGCAGATAGCGCTAATCCATAACCAGCAGCAATAGAGATAGAAAATGCCCCCTGAATAACCATCTCCTCTATTGCTATTGCAACTTCCTCAAACGTATGGCAAAGAATATATTCCTGCGAGAATGGCAGTTTTCTTCTGTCTAGTATCTGTACGGTGCCGTCTTTCCAGGTCGCCATGCCTTTATGCTTAAGAAGTAATGGTAATTCCGATTCCTGATAAAAACCATCCAAACCTATAGATTCAACCTTAGATTGCATAATTAAAAAAGATCACTTATTGAAAAGGTTTAAATCATCATTCATGGAGCACTTGCGTTCTTAGATTATCCTTTTTCAATAAAATGAGGCTTATAAAAAAGATGCTCAACCCTACATATAATATAAATAACTGAGACACGAGAAGCTCAAGATTCATAACTGGTGAAAGAGTCATTAAAGAAAAAAGCAAAATAGAGGAAATTAAAAAAGATTTACAAGTAAACCATCCATTTTGAAGCAACATCCCAGTAAAGGTTGAGCACATGATAGTAATAACTGCAAATAATAGAGTATCGGTTCTGGTTTGTTGATTTAACGTTAAAATAATAATGACGGAGGCAGCCATCAACATAAATAATTGAAATAAGGCAAAATACTGAATAGGTGATGTCAGGATAGGGTTATACTTATCGGGTCGTGCGGATACTTTGACCGGAGAAGCTCTATTTGCCAGATCATCTGGTTTCCAGTTAGTTTTAGAGTACCAAATTTTAAATTTATCGGATGTCTTCTTAGTCTCCAAAGTATCTTTCAGCATTTGATAAAAAACCTGCATATTAGCCCATATGGGATTCCAGCTCTTAAGTTCAGAAACTGTCCCATAAATGGGCTTTATTGAGCTTACCTCTGCAATATAAGTACCAAAAAATCTATCCCAGATAATGAATACGCCTCCATAATTAGCATCAATATACTCTTTATTTTTAGCGTGATGTACCCCATGATTCATGGGTGTCACGAATACCTTCTCCATCCAGCCCAAATGACCAATATGCCTTGTATGCACCCAAAATTGATAGATTAAATTAATACCCGCTACAGAAACAAACACCTCTCCCGGTATTCCGATAATGATCATGGGTAAAAAGAAAATCCATTTCCAAATAAAACCTGTACTGGTTTGTCTCAGGGCTGTTGCTAGATTAAAATCTTCACCGTGATGATGAACGACATGAGTTGCCCATAAAACTCTTATTTCGTGATGCAGGCGATGCATCCAGTAATAAAAAAAATCATATAATACAAAAGCGACCAGCCATGTAATAATTTCATTATTTGGCATTAAGTTAATATGAAATTTATCAGCAAAATAAATAAAGATCGCGCCTTGGAACCCAAGATTAAGGATGACCGGGAAGCGACTGATCAAGCCTATAGTTATACTGGTAAATGCATCATTAATACGATACGTATTTTTCTTTTTTACTATCCCGTATACCAGCTCAACTGCGATCATTAAGAAAAATACAGGTATTGCTAAAAATATAATTAATGATTTATCCATTCAAATTACTCTCACCAATCAGATAGAAAGACTGTTTTTTAAAAATAACTTCAAACGAAGCCAGGCATCCATCGCTGGCGACGAATTAACCTTAGGGTCCCGGTCAACATGAAGCCAAAATCCATGGCTCACTTCATCATATATGTGAATATCATTACTAATACCTGCTGCATCTAGGGTTTTTACAAACTGCTCTACATCTTCAACAGGGATACCTCGATCATTTCTAGCAAAGGTACCATAAAAACCATGCTCCACATGACTTAGCCGCTCAGGATCATCCAATAATCTACCATAAAATATAGCTGTACCATCATGGTGCTCACCACCCAACGCGAAAGATAGCGCTACCCCGCCACCATAACACCAGCCAATAGTTGCCACCTTGCCGCTACTATCATCTCTTGCTTTAAGCATCTGAACAGCAGCATTTAAATTCGCTATGAGAATATCCGGTTGAGCTAATGTTTCTTGAACAAGCTGCATATTTTCTTCTCGATTACTACCGATTCTCCCATTGTATAAATCTGCAGCAAGAGCAATGTACCCTTCTTTCGCAAATGAATCAGCAGTCTCCTTGACCCTTTGCGCCAATCCATTCCATTCATGTATCAAGATCACCGATGGATGCGGTCCTGGCCCGTCTGGTAATGAAAGGTAGCCTCGCGTTAATTCATTTGCTTCGAAATAACTAACCATCTCACCCAGAAGCGGCGGTGCATCACCGGTAATAGATAAAGGTAACGCAATACTCTCATTTTCATTTGAAAAGCAGGTTCCGATAAATGCGAATAATAATAAAGCTAGATAAGGTGTTTTCATTACTTTCAAATGATCCTCCAATAGTTATTTATTACTACGTTATACCCTCAAAAAAAATTTCTGTAAATTAATTTAAATCCCTAAAAAAAATTACTGCCCAAAATATTGAAAACTTCGAAAGTCTAATTGAAGGCAAAACGAACAATCTAGAAATTTTTTATTTACCAGTAAGAATCTCTATACTTTTATTTAAAAAAATATTTTCAAGCTATTTAGCTTAGTGCAATAAAAATGATGTTTGTTTTTCATGCGCACTAAAACAAATGATAAATATCGCGCTAGTAAAGAAAACGCCTAATAACAATGCCGGTCAAATTAGTTATTCTGATCAGCCTCAGAGGCATTTCCGCAGTTTTTATTGAGTTTTTTGGCTCAATCAATGAATTGTGGTGTCCCGAAGAGGATTCGAACCTCTGACCCCAAGGTTAGGAACCTTGTGCTCTATCCAACTGAGCTACCGAGACATATAATAATTGTGAACTCATTAAATTATACTGCTTATTAAAAATATTTCGCTTATTATATTAACCAAAACTAATAATGAATATTAATCTATGTCAAAAATTATAAGAGCAGCCAAACCAGAAGACATTGCAGTCATCGCTGCAAACAACATTGCCATGGCAATGGAAACTGAAAAAAAAACTCTCGATGAAAACATTATAACGTCGGGCGTAACCTCGATCATTAATGACCGTAACAAAGGAATTTATTGGGTTATGGAAATTAATGAAAAGCTAGCTGGCCAGCTCATGATTACTTATGAGTGGAGCGACTGGAGAAATGGAACTATGTGGTGGATACAAAGTGTCTTTGTATCTGAAAAATATCGCAGACAAGGAGTTTATTCAGCACTTTATCAAAATCTTGTTAACCTGGCTAAAAGTGACAATGATTGCTGCGGTATAAGACTTTATGTTGAAAAACAAAATGCTCGTGCCATCGAAACTTACTCAAAACTTGGCATGCAAAACGCTGGTTACGAGATAATGGAATTCAGCAAGAAATAAGGAATTCTCACCACCTAATCTTCGCTTTCTTTAATCGCTCTTATTGATTCATCTGGGTCATATGGCTCGCCGTAGCGCAATCTTATTGTTTTTGTTTTACCAAACCAAGGAATTGAGACTATATAAATATTATCGTACTCATTATCTGCTATTTCTGGTACTGATTTGCTTGCACCAAGCTCCGCCATTAATCCTGCCAAAGTGTCACTATGGCCAGCTACCAGAATAATTTTGCCTTTATAATTGTCTAATATTTGGTCTAAGACCTGTTCGTATTCATTTTTATTATATTCGTGGATCTGCAGATCAAGCACTTCAGCTAAGGGTCTAACAGTTTCTATATTTCTCTTGAAAGACGTGGAATAAATTGCATCGATTCCAGCTACGACATCTGCACCTTGCATTTGCCTAGTTAGTTCAAAAACACGTCTTTCACCGGCCTCAGTGAGGCCAGGATCATCACTTACCGTAAGATCTTTTTCTGCATGCCTTACGAAAATAATAGTCGTTGTCGCCTGCGACTCAAAGAACCAGGCCAATCCAACAGCAATCGCGACATACAGTAAAGCCACTTGAAGTCGCCTTCGGCGTCGCTTCTTTCTTCGTAAATCGTGTGATTGGTTATTTTCCATAATTTAAAAATTCTTATTTCTGAATATAAATCTAATTTAACTCTTAAGATTCTTTATCCTTAATTTCACGGTATTCGCCCTCAAGAATATCGGTACCATTTTTATTGCTACTTTCGCTCTTTGGTGTCGCCTCATTAAACTGACCAAGTTTTCTCTTTAACCACCAAAATCGAATTGCGACTACCGATGAAACAAGCAATATAAAGCCGCCCAGAATAAAAAATGCGATTACACCAAGGAAAGCAAAAACACTGAGAGTAATGATACCAACTAACCCCATCACGATCTTAGTCAATGGGCTTTGATTATATGATTGTCCATTTATTTTAATCATGATTTATTTTAGATTAATCTGGCATTAGACACTAGATATATCATGCAATTACCTTTGATCTTGTTTTTATCGTATCCTATTCAATAGACATTATATGGAGGCTTTAATTCATGTTTTCAAGAAACAAAAAAAATACTAGCGTAATTTTCACCCTAATTCCTGTCTTATTCACTCTTATTTGGAGCTCAACGACAGTATCTAAAGAAGTTAATAGTCTCCTTGATACCAGTGATTTAAGTTGGCGATCAATAGGTCCTTATAGGGGCGGTAGAGTTACGACTGTTACTGGAATTGATGATAATCCGATGCTTTACTATATGGGTGCAACTGGAGGAGGAGTATGGAAAACATTGAATGCTGGCGCTACATGGGAAAATATTTCTGATGGCTTTTTCGATGTTGGCACTATTGGAGCCATCGCTGTTGCCAATTCAGACAATAATGTTATTTATGTAGGCACTGGAGAGTCTCCTATTAGAGGGGTCACTACTAGCGAGGGAGTTGGTGTCTATAAATCGACAAATAGCGGTAAAACCTGGGCATATGTCGGCCTTAAAAACGCCGGGCAAATTTCAAGAATAAAAGTCCACCCAAATAACCCTGATATTGCCTATGTTGCCGTTCAAGGAAAAATGTGGACACCAAATGAGGAGCGTGGCGTATATAAAACCACAGACGGAGGAAAGACTTGGGTTCTCAGTTTGAAAATTAATAAAGATACAGGCGCATCAGACTTAAAAATGGATCCCACTAACCCGAGGATTCTTTATGCGGCGATGTGGCATCATGGTCGCAAGCCATGGTATATCAAATCAGGAGGTGCTGGTGGAGGTATATATAAATCAATCGACTCAGGCGATACCTGGAAAAAACTCACCAAAGGACTTCCTGATCTTGTGGGCAAGATTGGCATTGATGTTGCTGCCAGTAATCCAAGTCGCCTATACGCCATCATAGAAGCTGAAATAGGAAAAGGCGGTCTTTACAGAAGTGATGATGCAGGAGAAAACTGGGATTTAATTGATAATCATCGTGTGCTTCATTCACGTGCTTGGTATTACAATCATATTACTGCAGACCCTCAGGATGAGGATACCGTCTGGGTACTCAATGTGCCGTTAATGAAATCTATCGATGCCGGTAAAACTTGGGAAAAGATTTCTACACCTCATGGAGATCATCATGATCATTGGATCAATCCACACAACAATCTTAATATGATCAACGGAAATGATGGGGGAGCTACCATTACTTTTGATGGAGGTAAAACATGGTCCAGTATAATGAATCAACCCACCGCACAATTCTATCGAGTCACAACAGACAACCTCTTTCCTTATCGTATTTATGCAGGTCAACAAGATAATTCAACAGTCGCTATAGCGAGTCAATCATTCCAAGGTGGTATTGGTGTCGATGATTATTTTTCTGTTGGTGGAGGTGAAAGTGCCCATATAGCCTTGAACCCAGATGACCCTAAATTAATCTATGCAACCACCATCAATGGGACATTAACTGAGTTTGACGGTACCACTAAAATCGTGAGATCCATCATCCCCTACCCTGAAGTGGTATATGGTAAAGATGCAAAAGATCTGAAGTACAGAGCAAATTGGAATCCTCCAGTTGAATTATCGCCTCATGATAATTCAACCATCTATTATGGAACTCAGGTACTTTTAAAAAGCTCTGATCGAGGTTTGACTTGGGAAGAAATCAGCCCTGATCTAACTCGTGATCAAGAGAATCGTCAGGGGAGAAATGGCGGTCCACTCACGCCAGAAAATGTGGGGGCAGAGTTTTATAATACAATTTTTTATGTCGTAGAATCAGCTCTAAAAAAAGATATCATATGGGTAGGAAGTGATGATGGCTTAATACACATCACCAAAGATGGCGGTAAAAATTGGCAGAATATTTCTCCCAAACACCCCACTGAAGCCATGATCAATGCAATCGAACTAAGTCCTCATGAAGATGGGGTAGCTTTTGCAGCGGTCACTGGTTATAAGCTGGGTGACAATAAGCCATATATCTACAAAACAACTAATTATGGCAAGACTTGGGAAAGGATAGATCGCGGACTACCAGAAGTAGCTTTTGTACGTGTCGTACGTGAAGATCCTAAAGTGCCAGGACTATTGTATGCGGGGACTGAAAGAGGGATTTATTTCTCGATTAATAACGGTAAAGCATGGCACTCATTGCAAGCTAATCTTCCTAAGATACCGGTGACAGACCTCAGGATAAAGCAAGATAATCTAATCGTCGCGACACAAGGTAGAGCATTTTGGGTGCTCGATGATTTATTTGTGATACGGCAATACCATGAAGATATTGAGCAGAAAAATATGCATTTATTTCGACCTGATATAACGCATATGCTGCCAAGATCAAGAGGTGCAACTAATATCGAAGGAAAAAATCCATCGCGTGGCGTGCCGCTCTATTATTTTCTTAATAACAACCAAGATGACAAAGAACTCATCATTGATATTAGAAATGATAAGAATGAGTTAATTAAGCATTTTTCAAGCAAAGAATCAGAGCATGATAAATGCATAATTAAGAATATGGATCCACGCAGTCCATTTGTAGTTGATTACCCAAAAAAATCATTCGGACTCAATATTTGGCGATGGGATATGAGGTCAGAGAATATGCAATGTGTCGAAGGTATAGCATTATTTGCCGGTTACCAAGGGCCTAGGGTTAGTCCGGGAACATACAAAGCCACAATTAAACATGGTGATCAGCAAAATTCAGTATTTTTTGAAATTCAAACTGACCCTAGAGTTAATCTAAAAAAAGATGATATTGATGCATGGTCCAGTCAACTAGATGCAATCAATAACACATTAAATACGATGCTCCAGCAGACCTATAAAATTAGAATAATCAAACAACAGATTGAAGATCTAATGCATCAACATCAAAACGAAACTAGGCTGCAAGCGATGTCATCAAATGCCATCAGCGCTATTGATGAATGGCAATCTAAGGTCACTCAAATTAAACATGAGACACTCGAGGATGAGGATGCATGGGAAACTATGCTTGCCGGTCAGCTACGTTACCTTATGGATGTTGTCGACAGATCAGGACCACCTGTGACGGATGGCTCTAGGATAAGATTAAATGACCTAAGCCAAATATGGAGAACTCTTCAATCGGAATATACGACGATTATGGACAATGAAGTCGAATTGATAAATGATTGGGCAAAAGAAAAAAATATAACTCATATAAGTGGCGTTGATAATTAAATGATGCTGTAAGATTTAATGAGAGTATTCATAAGAATCGTCAAGAGCGGGCTCCTGGCGAACATCATTCATTCAGCGCGTCCGGTTACGAGAAAGATGTCATTAATCTATATTTAAAATGGTATAATAAATACGATAATAAACAATAGTTTATTAAATTTTATTAAGGTAATGGCTTATATGCGATTACTTTAATTTCTATTAAGATTAAAGGATGTGGCAATTGATGCACCGCGACCGTAGTTCTTGTCGGACCATTGCCATCAAAGTAACCTGCATAGGCCTGATTGTAGCCTTTAAAATCGTTCATATTGACCAAAAAGCTCGTCAAATCCACAACGTCCGATAAACACGCTCCCTCAGAAGACAATATATCGTCAATATTTTCAAGAACAGCTTTTGTTTGCTCACTTATATTAAGTTCCGTGTTGCCCATTTCATCGACTGTTGCACCGCGAAAACTGCCATCAATATTTCTAGAAGAGACGCCTGAGACAAATAATAAGTCCCCCACTCTTTTGATATGCGGGTATTTACCTCTGGGCTTAGCCTTATCCTTTAAAGTTGTCGATGTTGTCGCCATAGTTGTTCTCAATATATCTCTAAAAGTGAATTATAACTTATCTATAATTGAAACATCACTGCCATCATGATAATTATTATTTATCCAGCCGTTCTCGTCATAATCATTCATGCAAGCTTCAGCAAGTGCTTCCATCTCGCTTAAAGCACCTGTCCCCTTCACATTCATAAGCGCCGATATTCTAATTAACTCATGATTACCGGCGTAATTTCTCTCGTATAGCTCATGTCGGCCTCCAAATTCAGTGCCAATTGCATCCCACAATAACTTCATAATTTTTATTCGCTCAACATGACCCATTCCTTTTGATCCGCGAACATATTTTTCCAAATACTTATCAATATCCGGGTTTTTAAAATCACGGCTACTCGATGGCAAGTAAATGAGACCCGAGGCTACAATTTTCTCAATAATCGCTTTTATTTGTGGGTAAGCTTCAGTTGAGAAAATTCGATAAGCCGCGGCAGCTTTCGCGCTAGGAAGAACCGCATCACCTACCCATGGTTCAGGTGCTCCAGCCATCGCGTCAGTCAGAGACCAAAAAAGATTACGCCATCCAACAACCTCACCTAACAAAACTTGCACCCCTCGAAAAGATTCAGTTCCGGCTGCCTTTAAGGCCTTACTTAGTATTCCAGTGATAAAATCAAGTTTTACAGACATTCTGGTAGCACTTTGAAAAGTATACCCATTAACAAAACCAGAGCGAGGGTAAAATGCCTTAAGCATCTCTATGTCACGATGTACAAAAACATTCTCCCAGGGTATGAAAGCATTATCAAAAATAAAAATAGCATCGTTTTCATCAAAACGACTGGATAACGGATAATCAAAAGGAGAGCCAGTTGCAGCCGCGTTTAGTTCATAGGATGGCCGGCAAATCAGCTTAATCCCTGGTGTACGCATGTCGGCAAGGAACATGATTGCCATTGAATCATCATTAATTTCAGCAGCCATATTCTGACCTAGAAAATTATAATGCGTCAAGGCAGATGAAGTCGCGACCACTTTGGCACCCGACACATAAATTCCAGCATCTGTTTCTTTATCAATGGATATATAAACGTCTTTAACATCATCCGCAATTTTATCTCGATCGATCGGTGGATTTACTAGCGCATGATTAATAAATGGCACTGCCTCTTGAGTGCGCTTATACCAATGCTTGGCATTACCTGAAAATTTTCCGTAAAAATCAGAATTTGCGCCTAAGGTATTTGTAAAACTGGCTTTATAATCGGGCGTTCTTCCCATCCAGCCATAAGTCATCTTTGCCCATTCTGCCATTGCATCACGCTGCAAAAATAATTCCTTACTATTGCTGGCATATCTAAAAAAACGATGGGTATAGCCTTCCGATCCCGTATCCGTTTTACATGTCAAAATATCTTTAGTGCTGTCTGCATGTAAAGCATCGTAAAGCATCGCAATAGATTGCACTGAGTTTCTAAATGCAGGATGGGTTGTTACATCTTTAACACGTTCACCGTATATATATATCTCACGATCGTCTCTTAGCGATTCGATATACTCTTTACCATTAAACGGTCGATTCTTACCTTCCAATACTTTTTCAGGTGCGTCAAAACTCAAGATACAATCTCCTAAATTACCTAATTGGGTGCATTTCTTTCTATATACTAGAATATATCAGCGTTGATATTTGTAAGTTTCTAACAAATAGCTTACTAATACAATTATAAACTAGCATGCTTAAAGTCCATTTTAATATTACGATAAGGTTAATTATGCCATTAAATTTCTCAAAAGAAGTATTTATCACATGCGCAATAACTGGCTCAGGCCCTTCTCATAACAAATCCTCATTGGTACCCAGGAGCCCAAAAGAAATTGCTGAAAGTGCAATCTCTGCAGCAAAAGCAGGTGCCGCAATTGTTCATTGTCATGTAAGAGACCCGAAAACAGGGGAGCCCGCAAGATCGCCCGCACTATACAAAGAAGTAACCGATAGAATTCGCGATTCAGAAACGGATGTAATTATTAACCTTACAGCTGGAATGGGTGGCGATGTTGTATTTGGCTCTACCGAATCACCCCTCCCCCTTGCCCCAACTACGGACTTAGTTGGCGCATCGGAACGTATGGAGCATGTAATAGAATGCCGTCCAGAAATCTGCACTTTAGATTGCGGTACCATGAATTTTGCTGATGATGTTATGGCTAATACACCAAGTATCCTTAGGGCTATGGCTAAGATCGCCAAAGATTATGATATAAAAGTAGAAATTGAAGCTTTTGATACGGGTCATTTATGGTTTGCAAAGGAATTAGTTGCTGAAGATCTTATCCAATCACCAGTCTTAATACAGTTATGCATGGGTATCCCCTGGGGAGCACCAGATGATCTGAATACGTTGATGGCGATGGTAAACAATATTCCCAAAAATTGGATATTTTCAGCGTTTTCTATCGGTCAGCATCAAATGCCATATGTGGCAGCAACTATACTCGCTGGAGGTAATGTTAGGATAGGTTTGGAAGACAATATCTACCTAAAAAAAGGACACTTTGCGACAAACCCTCAACTTGTAGAAAAGGCTGTGTCTATCATCAGCAACCTTGGTACACATATATTAAAGCCAGAAGATGTGCGTGAAAAACTTCATCTTAAAAAAATATAAAAACATTGATCCTCCCATCGTTTAATTATCAAAAACTAGACCTTCTGCACTTATAAAAAAACAGCACTCAAAATTACTAAGAACGAAAAAAATTCATTAGATGAGATTAATGGCCTTTATGCTACAATGCACCGCAGAATTAATTAGGGCCTAAAATAATTAACTGGTTTGTGATAGTTTTCTAAATATTTAAAGAAATAACAAATCACTAAAAAACCCTAAAAATATGACTTGGAGAGGTGGCAGAGTGGTCGAATGCACTGGTCTTGAAAACCAGCAAGGGTTTGTAGCCCTTCGAGGGTTCGAATCCCTCCCTCTCCGCCATTTTTATAAAATTCAGTAATTTTTTTTTAAATATAGCTCGATATCAAAACTAAAATAAAGTATTTAATTATTGTCTATATTCAATTAGAATGAGTCTTATTATCATTCAAATAAGAGTGGAAAAAATTATGACTTCAGAAAACCTTTTAACGAAAATACGCAATAATAAAGGCACTCTTCTTAGAACAGTTATATACACAATTGGGCATTTCTTTATTGCAGCTGTTTGCGTCATGTACTTCACTGGCGCCTCATTTGATGCTGCTATCACTGATGCCATCGTTGAGCCACTGATTAATGGTGTTTGGTACTTTTTGCTTGATAAATTTTGGGCAAGTAAAATAACAAATAACAAAGCAAATCTGGCAACTTAATACTAACTCTTAGCCAATTCAGCCACACAATTTATACTATTGTTAGTGGGGTTATTTACAAAATTACTGACAGGGTAATATTCAATCTCATTAGAAAGATCAGATTGAAACAGATCTCCCCCATTCAACCAATCGCGAGCTTGCTCGTACTTAAGTAAAACTGGCATTCTATGGTGCACTTTTTGTAAATGATTATTAGCTTCTTTAGTGATGAGCGCGCAGCCATTCTCATTATTGTATTTTTTGTATATTCCTGCAAAAAGAAATACCTCATCTCTATTATGAAAAAAATAAGGCTGTTTTTTATTATCTTTTCGATGCCATTCATACCATCCATCAGCGGGTATAACGCAACGCTTTGCCCCCTTAAAACTGGGCTTCTCGTGAAGGGTTTCTGATCTGGCATTAATCAAATTCATGGGTTTATTTAACCAAGAGGGGCTAAACGACCATTTCATCATTTCGATTTTTTTACTTACAACAAGAATCTCTTGCCCGGGCACCAAATTATAGTTGGAGTCAATTTTTACACCATACTCATTTTGCACTCTCTTAGAGTCTCTAAGGGTAAATCTACCGCACATAAAAAGCCTTGAAAATAAAAGTGAAAATCTAATTAATTATTATTTTATGTAATTTCTTCTAAATTAAATCAAAAAATATAGCAACATCTTGTAATATTGGATGACTTTACTCAATCAAATCTCTATATGCAGCTGTCACCAAACCAACTGCACCTCCAATACGTCGCCCACTGTCCCATTCGGCATTATATTCTTGCGTGACATTTCTAGACAAAACCCCCTCAAGCGTCAAATCATCGTTAATAAGATTCTGCACTCTATCTCTAATTACTTGCAACATCCTGGTAGCTTTAACAACTCTCTGAATATTTGTAACACCACCATGACCAGGAATAATTTTTGTATTTTGATCAGAAGCCTCAATCAATAATTCATAAGCAGCGATAGTTCCCAAGAAACTTCCACCATTATTTATATCAATATAAGGGTAACTTTCAGAGCGATAAACATCGCCTGTATGAATAGTGTTCGCGGAAACAAATTTTATAAAAGAATCGTTGTTGGTATGTGCGTTCGGTACCTTAAAAACATGGACGGTTTCTTGATTAACATGAAACGTGACATCTTGACTAAAAGTAACAAAAGGTGGAGTCTGACTATAGCCTGCTTTAGCCATCTGAGATCTTACATTTTCATGCCCAACAATCATGGCGCCAAGTCGACCAAAATTCTCATTTCCACCGGTATGATCAGGATGCATATGAGTATTGATAATGTAGCGAATTGGCTGGCTTGAGATGGAGTTTACAGCTTTAATTATTTTTTCAGTTAATGGTGCGTATTGATCGTCAATAAGCAAGATTCCATCTTCACCGTGAAGTAATCCAATATTACCCCCTCGTCCCGCTATATAAAGCACATTCCCAGAGACTGGATGAACAGTCATTTCGACGTTCTCAAAGTCTTGAGCATAATTTACACGAACACCAAACAAACTCAAAATAAACAAAGACACCATTAATCTTTTAATCATAAATCCTACTCCTCTTTTGAAAAAAAATTTTCTTTTTATGTACAATAGTTATAAATAAAAACAAGGAATCATACAAATGAAAAAAATAATATTATTTGTTTTTGGGTTAATTATATCCGTTTCTAGCTTGAGCGATGAAGTCAGTTATTATATTTCGGAATCAACCACAATAAATAACTACCCTTTTTCTGATGCAGTTACAGTCGGCGATGTTGTTTATCTTTCTGGGGTTGTAGGTGTAGGGGAATCTGGCTTAGTGGCTGGTGGTATTGTGCCTGAAGCTCACCAAGCGTTAAAAAATATACAAGCCACGCTAAAAAAACTCAACCTAAGTTTAGATCATGTATTTAAATGCTTAGTAATGATTGATGATATTGATAAATGGGGTCAATTTAATTCTGTATACATCCAATATTTTAAAAAGCCATACCCTGCGCGCAGTGCTTTTGGGGCAGATGGCTTAGCAGTGAACGCTAGCTTTGAAATGGAGTGCATCGCAAAAATACCCACCAATCACTAGATATTGCTTAATTGATCGCTTTTAATAATTGCTGGCTGCACATATAGCCCGGTGTTCCGGCAACGGAACCACAAGGATAGGTCCCGGCGCCACAGAGATAAACATTCTCTTTATCTCCAAAACGATAAAAATGATTCTCAGGGTCAGTAGAAAAATTCCGATCAAAGTAGGTTTGACCACCTGTAAGCATGGTGTGATCAATATTACCCCCAGGAAAATAAAACAGACTCTGCAAATCCCTTGGCGTCAACAATCTAGTCCAGATGCAATCTTCTGGATTATTCACGTATTGCAATATTTTTTGCTTCGCCTCCTCTTCAATATGAGGCAATTCATCACCTTTCTCGCTCAATGCAAAGTTCTTAAAAAATACGGCCAGACGATCAAATGATTCATTCACTTGCATTTGTCGTTGCGCCCCGCCTTCACAATAAATCTGCATATAACCAGGCACGTAATGAAAATTAGGATCAGTTACTTTTAGTGTCGCATTTTCAAATTCATCGAGTGTTTCAACTCCAAATATAAACCTAAATGCCGCATCTGTGTCTGATAAATCTGTGGCATCTTTCCATTGGATAGGATTTTTAAACATCATATTCAATTTTCCACTACTTCCAAGATACTTCTTATCTTCAGCATTTTTTATCTCACAGTCATTTCCAACTAATTTATGAGCGGTTAGCGGATCTGTCCCAAGAATAAGATAGTCGAAATCTATATATTTTTCTTCATCATTAGATGTTAAAAGCACTCTTCCTTTTTTAGAGTCCACTTCCATCACCTGGCTCGAGAGATGCGTTTTGACTCCTAATTCGCGATTAATACGTCCCAATGTCTCAGTTATTTTCCATATACCGCCTTTTACATGCCCATAGTAACCACCAAACACAGAGCCTGAATCCATAACTGGGAGCGTAAAAGCAGAATAAGGATCTTTTAATGATACTGGGCCACTCTCAGATACAGTCATGGCCATATACATCTTTGATCTCTCACTGGTGAAATAATGATCCAACAAAGTCTTTGCGTCACCCGTAATCCACAAATTTGTTAAGGCTTTGCCTAATTTATTATTTGCAGCTTCCAGTGTCGGTGGGCAAGCCTCCCGATATCCCTGCTGAAGAAATTCAATTACCCTGCCTTCATCATATCGGAATCCTTTCACATCTCCCTTTTCACCCCATTTGTTAGCCAATTCTTGATCCAAATCTTTTGGGTCTCTATGAATTTTGGTCACCATTGAATCATTTGGAAAATGAATTAACTTAGGATGTGTAGGAACAAATGTATCAAGATTATGGGCTAAACCGGTTTCTTCAAAGACAAAGTCTTGCATTAACCCTAAAACAGATGCGCCAAGAGCGTATGATTCCGTGACATTGCCGTAACTCATTTCCTCTGAAACACAAGCACCACCAACGCGATAAGCGCGATCCACCATCGTGACATTACATCCACTTTTTTGCAGGTAATTAGCTGCTACTAGCCCATTGATACCGGCGCCGACAATCAAAACATCGGGTTTTTGCATAGTAAATCCCTTTAACTCTTTTTTACCTGATTAATACTCTAATTTTAACATCGCATTAAAACAATTTGAAGCTGTAACCAAAGAATCAGGTGGGTCATCACGTTCTGCAAAAAAGTGCTCTAGACCTGCCATTTTATTAAGGGCGAAGATGGCTGAAAAATCTATTATCCCTGCCCCAACATCTGCCATCTTTGTTGAAGGAGCCATGTCCTTTATATGCCATAAGGGAAAACGACCCGGATGATTCTTGATATACTGAAGTGGATCTGCCTTCGCTTTGGTTATCCAATACATATCAAGTTCAAAAGCAACAATATCAGGATCGGTTCTTTTGAGAAGAAGATCCATAGGAATCTCTCCCTCAAGCTCTTGAAAATCAAAATCATGATTATGAAAGGCAAACTTCAAACCCACTGTTTTACATTTTTCACCAAATACATTGAATAAATCAGCGTGAGCACGATATTGATCTAAGGACACTCGTTCACTTGGATCCAGCCAGGCCATAACAATGTATTTATGACCCACTTCTAGGGCAGTCTCAATAACTTGATCTGCATAGTCGCGAATCAATTGAATCTCTATGTGCGTTGATGGGGATGTAAGTAAATTTTCGGATAAAATATTTTTTATTTCTTTTGGCCTGGATCCAAAATATCCAGCAAATTCGACTTCCTTGTATCCTATTTCAGCTATGCTTCGAAGAGTTCCTTCTACATCTCGCTTCATTTGATCTCTAACTGTATACAACTGAATTCCAAAATTACCCAGTCCATGCTGGCTTAACCTGGCTGCATTCAATTCAACGGAGTGCAGGCAGAATGCCGCTGGAACCATTAGCATAGAGTTTTTTAGAAAGCTTCTCCGTGGCATAGAATAGACATCATTTGTATTCATAGTTTTCCCTCTTGGAGCATTTCTACTGCATTGGCAGAAGCTCTGGCAGTGAGCGCCATATATGTTAATGAAGGGTTTTGACATGCGCTGGATGCCATACATGAGCCATCCGTTACGAATAAGTTTGGCACATCATGTGCTTGATTGTATTTATTTAATACAGAGGTATTAGGATCACGCCCCATTCTTGCGGTTCCCATTTCATGAATAGCGAGCCCAGGTGGTGCAGAATTATTATAAGGTTGTACATTGATTATTCCAGATGACTCCAACATTTCTTTGGCATCTTCTGACATCACTTTAAGCATCTTTCGCTCATTCTCACGAAGAATACATTCGATATTTAAAATTGGAATACCCCATTTATCTTTTAACTTTTTATCCAGCCATACACGATTTCTTTGGTCGGGCAACATTTCTCCAAATCCGCCCAAGCTAAATGTCCATGAACCTGGTTTTCTGAGTTGTTCTTTTAAGCTTACTCCGATACCTGGGATTGACTTAGCGCGCTCCCAACTGGGCCGTTTTCCTCCTCCTTGAAAACCAAAGCCACGTATAAATCTTTCATCTCTGGTGTTTACGTTATGGTATCTAGGTATGTATATTCCATTCGGTCGGCGACCTTTAAAATACTTATCTTTAAATCCTGGATATTCGCCACTAGCGCCACTCTCAAAAATGTGATCCATCAAGTTTAAACCCAAACAGCCACTTGAATTTGCTATCCCATTGGGAAAAGTATTCGATCGAGAGTTCAGCATTATTTGCGTCGTACCAAGTGTTGAAGCACATAAAAAAATCAGCCTTGCGTTCAGCTCCTCATGTTCATTCGTTTTTGAATTAATTATTCTGACACCAGTCGCTCGTTTATTTGCAGCATCATAAACCACACTATGAACAATCGAATCTGTCAGAATTGTTAAATTTTTAGTTCGTTTAGCGGCCGGAAGCGTTGCTGACAAGGTGCTAAAATATGCACCGAAAGAGCATCCCCTCTCACACTCATCTCTACTCTGGCATTGCCCTCTACCTAATTCCAAATGTTCTTTTGTAGGTTTAGTTAAGTGCGCACAACGACCAATTATCATTGATCTGTTTGGAAATTGACGTTCAATTTGTTTTTTAACCTCAAGCTCCACGCAATTCATTTCCATAGGTGGCAAGAACTGCCCGTCTGGAAGTTGCTCCAACCCCTCTTTTGAGCCGCTGATACCTGCAAATGTTTCAACGTGGTCATACCATGGGGCAATGTCCTGATAACGTATTGGCCAATCAACACCATGCCCATCTAATTTATTTGCAGTGAAATCCATTTCACTCCAACGATAACTTTGCCGATACCATAATAAAGATCTACCGCCTAACTGATAGCCTCGTATCCAAGAAAAGGGTTTATCTTTATCTGTAATATAAGGATGCTGGCGATCATTAACAAAAAAATGTTTGGTTGCATCATCAAGCGCATAACATTGTTTCTGTATGGCATATTCTTTACTTAAGGTATCCTCTGGAATCGCGCCATGATAAGGCAGCTCCCAAGGAGCTTTGCCTTCACCAATATAATCTTCGCCATGAATAGTTTCAGGTCCTCGTTCAATTAGAAGTACCTTTAACCCTCTTTCGGTCAATTCTTTGATGGCCCAACCACCTGAGATGCCCGAACCAACCACAATTGCATCAAAGTCATTATTCATAAGATTTTCCAATCACTATTTATCAAGAGGACCATGCCTTGCCTTGCTCATCAAATGGCAAGCATCCTTGATATCTGCCTGGCATTCGATCGTAATTCAATTCTATTGACGCTCCCTCTTTAGATGAATAGTAGCCTGTAATAACAAACCATTTTAATTCAACAAAAAAAGCTTGCCGCTGATCCTTGGCACTTTCTTTCCTGATATCTAATCTTTTTAGTATGCTAATTTTTTGACCTTTGGTGCACTCGATGAAGTTAGCGTCGAAAGATAATTTTGCTTCTTTATTAATATAATTAAATCCAGCAAGATATTTTGATTGCGTTTCACTTGAAGCCCACTGAGAGAGCATCATATCAATAAATCCATGTACTCCTGCATCGATTGCACCTGGAGTATCAGTTCTTGGGATTACTAAATCTGCAATTTGTGTCAATAAAATAAAATCCTTGCTCTCGAGAAACTGAGGTTTAATCTCATCCTTAATTGCGGCGAAAGAACTAGCCAAGATTTCAAGTTGAGATAGTGGGATACTGACTCCCAACAAAAGCCCAGCTCTCTTTATCGCCTCTCTCCTTGAGATTTTACGGTCAATTTTAATTAAATACTCCCATCAAACCAATCTAAAAAGATCAATTATGGCTTGGACGTTATCTTTATTTTTTGGCCAACATTCAAGCCCTATATAACCCTTGTATTGCATCCGTTTAAGCTCATCAAATACAAACTTATAATTAATCTCACCAGTTCCAGGTTGATTCCTTCCCGGTACATCGGCGACTTGAATGTAACCCACTTGATCCATTCCTGACTGGAGGTTTTCAATCAGATTACCCTCACTTAACTGCATATGATAGAGATCCCAGTTAATTTTAATATTAGGTGATGCAATAGATCGACAAATTGCCAATGCATCAGAAGATCCATTCAAAAAATGACCTTCATGATCAACAGGATTAAACGGTTCTAAGATTAGTTTTTTGCCGGCATTCTCGAGTATTGGAATAACACTATTTAAAGCTTGAACCATATTTTTAAGGCTTGTTTCCTGATCGATACCATTGATAGATTGATGGCCAACAACTGTAAACATTGGAGCGTTGAGCTGATGCGCGATATCAATGGCTT
>JAPKEL010000049.1 GCA_028822065.1 Woeseiaceae bacterium
AAGAAACTCATCCTCATTACATTAGTTGCGCTTTCCTTAAACCTAGTGTCGTGCGGAGGTGGTGGTGGAGGCGGAAGCGATCAACAAACATCTCCAGCTGTAAATTCGACGCCAGTGACGCCTGTCGCTGAAAAAATCATTGTTGTGGGGGCTGGTTTAGCCGGTCTGACTGCAGCCAGGGATATGAAAGTCGCTGGTCTTGATGTGACGGTACTTGAAGCACGCGAGCATATTGGTGGCAGGACTTATACAGATCAAAGCACTGGTATTCCTTTGGAGATGGGAGCCCACTGGATTCTGGGTATTAATCAAAGTGCGACCTATGAATTAGCGGTTGAGGCGGGTGTTGCTGTAACCGCTCCATTTACATGGAACTCCCAGGGTTATGTTTTCGATGGCTCACCTTTCACTATAACCGCTGAAGATATAGCATCTTTTAATCAAGAAGTTAGTACAGGCTGCCAAATAAATTATGAAGCACAAAGTAGCACTTCATTTGAAGAAATGGCTGAAACTAAGTATGAGAACGGTAATTTTCCCTATCTAAATCGACGTGAGTTTGATTATCTGATATCGACCTACATTGAAATTAGTTATGCAGGTGATGTAAGTCTTATGTCAGCTTCACAATGTTGGGAAGGATCGTCCTACTATGGTGCTGATGCGACCATTCCCGGTGGATACAGTCAATTATCCAGTTATCTTTCAGAGGGATTGGATATTCAATTGAATACAGTGGTAACTGCGGTTACCTATAATAATCAAGGTGTAACGATTACAACCTCAAAAGGGGTATACAGCGCAGACAGGGCGGTGATGACTGTACCAGTTGGTGTACTAAGGTCTGGTGATATCCAATTTTCTCCTACACTACCACAAAGCAAACTGGATGCGATCAATCTCATTGGTTCAGGCACCATCAATAAAACTTGGATGATTTTTCCTCATACTTTCTGGGATACAAATACTGTGTTGTTCCGTTATATGAGTGATCCAAAGGGCCACTTTTCTGAATGGTATTCTTTTGATAATCTTGAAACCTATAGTGTATTGATGGCCTTCAATGGGGGGTCTGAAGCCATCGAAATGGAATCATTAACTGATGAAGAAATTACTGCAGAGGCAATGACTATACTACGTACTATGTTCGGCGCTGATATTCCAGAGCCTGTTAATGTAATTCAAACGCGCTGGAACTCAGATCCTTTTGCCAAAGGAGCCTATAGTTTTCTAAGAGCTGGTGCAGTTGCGGTAAGGGATCGAAATAATCTGGCTGAAAATGTTATTGAACGGCTGTTCTTTGCCGGTGAAGCCACAAGTACAACCAATTATGCCACTACAGAGGGTGCAATTCGGTCGGGGAGAAAAGCCGCTATCGATGTTTTAAATTATGCAAACTGATATCTTTAGTAGCCAGTAGCATCATCTGTACAGCCAAGCAGACAATTTGACATCTGCGTTAATGGGAGAACATATACTTCGATATCTGTGTCCCAACCCTAATATTAGAGACAATCTATAAAAACTAAACGGAGTCGAATGACTTTTTTTATCTATTAAATGCGTGAAGATATAATAAGCACCAAACCAAGCACAAAACTTATAAACATCCATTTAATAAGATGATGGCTTTTCAACGGTGCACCTGCAAACTCCTTCCAAATAAATACACCCCAAATAGCCGCTATCATCGTGGCTCCTTGGCCCAAACCATAGGAAATCGCAAAACCAGCTTGTTCAGAGGCGAGAATATTTAAAGACATGCCTAAACACCAAATCACACCACCAAGAAGACCAACACAATGCAGACGAAGATCTCCCTGTCGAATATAATCCTTATATGTTACGGCCTCACCACTAAAAGGACGATACATGAAGACAGTATTCCATAGGAAATTAGACACCAGAAGACCTAGCGAGAAAATAAAGACTGCAGCATAAGGGGTCATTAAGCCAATCTCAGGATAGGCAAAATCAAGTGACATTGAGGCGGCCACAAAACGATAGAAAAAGCCCATCAATAAGCCACCAGCAATGGATAAAATAATGCCTTTATTAGGAGTCTGCTGTTTGTCTGCGGACAGACCTTGGTAAGCTAGGGCATCTAAAATAATAGCCAATGCCACGAGAAAAACTCCAGAAAATAACAGCAAAGGATCGCCAACGGGAACTGCAAAATAATTTATTAACACCCCAAGAACCAATGCAATGCCAATACCCACAGGAAATGCTACTGCCATTCCGGCTATATCAATAGCGGCAACAATCAATAAATTTGCAAGATTGAAAATTACTCCGCCTAGAAACGCTGATCCCAACGAACTTGTCGTTGCCTGCTGGAGATCCTCAATAAAAGCTCTACCAAGATCGCCATTACTGCCAAAAGTCAGACCCATTAATAAAGCAAATATAACTACACCAATAGCATAATCCCAGTAATACAATTGAAAGGACCAAGTTTTACTGGCTAATTTTTGAGTATTTGCCCAAGAACCCCAACATAACATGGTAATGATGCAAAAAATTACTGCTATAAAATAACTGTCTACGATGAACATGCGTCAACCTCACTCTTAGATGGCATTGAATCTTGAGCACCTTTTCGTGTCACAGAGATAGAAGCGGCTCGACACGCTCTTTCAACACTCTGTTCCAAAGATAAATCATTAGCAATGGATACCGCCAAAGCACCATTAAAACAATCTCCCGCTGCAGTCGAATCAATAGCTGTCACCTTTGGAGATTTGATGAATTTTACACCATCCTGCTGAACCAATACGACGCCTTTTGCGCCCATGGTAATAGCCACATTGTTCACTCCAGTCGCTAATAATTTTCGAGCGGCGGCTTCTGCGGATCTATCATCTTGTACTTCTATACCAGATAATTTTGTTGCCTCTGTTTCATTGGGTGTAATTAAATAGAGACCATTTAGAAAATTATCCGGTAAAGCTGTCGAAGGTGCGGGTGCCGGATCAAGAATGACTCGTCTAGAAGAACCTCGAGTAGTCTCAATGATATGTGCCACTGTCTCTAATGGTATCTCAAGCTGTAACAAAATAATGGCGTTATCTGGCATAGAATCAAGAGCCGTCTTAACCTTTGTTTTATCAAGCTGATTATTAGCTCCAGGCGCGACTACTATATGATTCTCACCTTTATCATCAACACTAATTAATGCGACTCCAGATGCAGCTATAGAGTCTCTACCTATAAAGTCACAATTAATATTTTCATGCTTTAGACGTTCAATCGATTGGTCACCAAATATATCCTCACCTAATCTTCCAACCATGGTAACTTCGCCACCCAGTCGAGCAGCAGAAACCGCTTGATTAGCGCCCTTTCCACCCGCTGTCATCATGAACTCTCCCCCCATGACTGTTTCTCCTGGAGCAGGCAAGTTCTTGGTCATAGCAACCATATCTGTATTAATGCTTCCTATAATGTATATAGGGTTTTGCTTAAATGACATAAACTATTTCTTTGATCCCTCATTGTTCATAACTTGAGAATCATGGACGCTCACGAATGCATTTATAGGAGATTGATTTTCTCTATTATTATCAATCAATGGGATAAATGGAACATTCAAGCAACCAGAAAGGACAAGCGGAAGAAAACAAAATAAATATCGCATAATATTTCACCTTTTAATTTTATCTTTTATATAAAATAAATCATCGCAGCAATCAATGGCTTTCAAAACACCCTTTATTTGGTATTCCTTTTATGATGAAGTATAACCAATACTAGCAGTTTAATAGGAGCAATGTATGTCGTACATAGAACTGGGTGCAATCGGTGAATTAATAGCCGCCATAGCAACTGTAAGCACATTAATTTATCTTTCTAGACAAATTCATATGAATAATAAATTAGCCATATCAAATCTAGAGAATAAACTTAATTCTCGAGTTTATGACCGAAGGTTCACTGTGGCAAGAGATGTGGAGTTTGCCGAATTCCTAGCAAAAGATTGGAGTTCAGAGGATTTATCTAAAGCCGAAAAAACACAAATATCTCAATATGTAACCATGCTAATTATTGATGCGCGTGAAGTGTTTTTGCAAGACAAATTAGGTTTTGTTTCAAACGGTCTATTAAAAGCAAGAATTAATGTTCTAAAAATGGGAATCATGACCAACCCAACTGCCAAATCTGTTTGGTCCACATACAAGCATCTGGTAGAGCCTGAATTTGCAAGTTTCTTTGAAAGTGAGATTTATCCTGACGGCATTGAAGAGGATGCGTTTAAGGTTAACCCTCTCTACAAAACAAAATCTCCCCATGAATAAATTATTCTAAGAAACCAAAGAGGCGGCAAAACGAATTAAGCGAACAGCAGCCTCTTCCAATCGTGGTATGTCAGTGAGAAAACCCAATCGGATAGTATTTTTCATTGATGGACCAAAGCCAAAACCGGGAACTACAGCAACACCCTCAATATCCAGTAGTTGCTCGGCAAAAGCTTCTCCGTCAAGCCCAGTCGAGCTAACATCAATTAATACAAACATTCCGCCTTGTGGTTTGGTGTAACGCAAAATAGTACTCTCATCTATTTTAGATAGAAAAGCATCGCGACGTCCTCGAAAAATTTCTTGAAATTTCTTCGGACTTTGATGATCTTTCAAGGCATGAATAGCCGCCAATTGCACAAATTGATTAACGCCAAAATATTGCGCTTGCGATAAGCTTGTTAAGGCCTCGATAATTGCAGGTGGTGCAATTACCCAACCCACTCTCCATCCTGACATCGCATGTGATTTAGAAAGGCTATTTACCACAATAACATTGTCTCTAGTTTCTCGTTGCAAATAGGCGGAGCAATGCTCTTGATCATATGAGAGCGACCAATAAACCTCATCACAAACCAACCATATACTATGATCTTGACAAAACTTGGCGAGGGCATTCAGGTCTTGTTGCTTAAAAATTACACCAGAAGGATTGCACGGTGAGTTAATTAAAATCGCCTTGGTATTTTTTGTAACAGCAGCTTTAATTTTTGGTAAATTAATTTGATAATCATTTTCACTCTCCAGTACAATCGTTACCAATTTAGCTCCATTGGCCTGAATTACCGCTGGATAAGTAGCGTAAGTTGGCTCCAGAATAATCACTTCATCATCTGCACCACTGATGCACAAAAAACTCGAAAATAATGCCGCTTGTGCACCCGGTAATACTGCAATGTGTTTACTTTCGATACCGTCACCATAAAGGGTATTAGCATGTACAGCGATTTGTTTTCTAAGCTCAGCCTCACCAGCCAATGGTGAATAATGTGTTTTTCCATTGTCTAGAGCAGTTCCTATAGCAGCCACGATTTGGATTGGGGTATCAAAGTCAGGATCGCCAATACCTAAGTGGATAATATCCTTGCCTTGATCCATGAGCTCAAAAGCTCTATCACCGACAGCCCATGCTTTTGAACTTGGTCCAGTAATTCGTTCAATAAGTTTACTTGTTTTCATCATTGTTTAATTTTACTCTATATATAAGCACATAATAAACCATAAAGGAGCCGGTGTGATTAGGAAAATACTGAGACGAGTATTGGGACGTGCATTATTTGGAAATATGCTCCGAATAGTAAATTATTCAACACTTCCAAAACCAATAATTCGAAGTTCAGAAGCGCAGCAAAAAATAAATAAACAAACTGATAACCTGGCACTCTATCAATTTGAAACTTGCCCATTTTGCATAAAAGTGACACGTTTTATGCATCAAAACGCTCTTAATATCGAGCTAAGAAACACACGTAACGACCATAATCATAAAACGGATTTAGTGACTTTTGGAGGAAAATATCAAGTGCCATGCCTACGAATTACACAAGAAAATAACGAAGATAATTGGCTATATGAGTCTGATGATATTATTTTATATTTGAAAAATTTAACTTAAAAATCAAATATTTATACTATTTTTAAGACTCATAAGAGATGTTAACTATTTATTAAAAATACCTAGTAATAAAAAATAGTAACCAAGAAACATGCGCTGAGATTACCGCCAAGGTAAGCCAAAGTCTCATTTTTTTGTAATAATATTTATGCTCGAATAACTTGATCTCATAAGCATACAAAATAACATAACTAAGCAGTAATGAGCTTACCAGGACGATGGAAACTATTCCTTCGATTGCATTAACATTGACCATGGATAATGCTAAAGCTTGATTGAACAAAGCCATCAACATAAAAGAAGAAATAAGAGGCATAAGGAAAAGTAAGATTGAATCCAACGGGCTTCGATTTAAATTGATGTTAAATGCCCAAATTGTTCCTGTCAAAAAACTACATACCAACAAACTGTATACACAGAAGATTAAAAATAAAAATTCTGCTGGTGTATTCACCGATAAATTCCAGACCATTATACTTGGGAGCGCAAAAGGAATTAAGCCTAGGTAACCTAATAGCTGAACAATTTTACTAACTTTCATTGAATTGGTCATTAATAAATTACCTCCAAATTTCGAACAAAACGTCAGGGCCTGGTCTAATTTGATATTTCATAGCCATATCACCTTGGTTAATAGCAATTCCAAGATTCAATATATCGTTAATATAAATTGCGACATCACCTACATCGACACCACCAAAAGAGCTCACAAATTTGACTTTCTGTATGAATAATTCTTTCTCATTTTCTGTGATTTTGACCCATGCTTCATCTCCAACATTTAAATCCAGTTGATCAAACAGATCAACACTAATATTAGTCCAGACATTACCATAATGTGTATCTAAGATTGGTATATTACCTGTAATACGTTGATTACTTAATTGTGCTTTTGCATAACTCAAATGCATAACTGATGATTCAAGAAGATCGCCAACTTGCTCGAAAGTAATAACTCCTGAGGCTAAGCGTGCGCCGGTATATGCATAAACATCGCGGCCATGAAATGTATGCGATCTTTCTGATCCTTCGAGCCGATTCATCTTCTCATTAATTTCTCTAACCTCACTAATACCAAGCATCTCAGCAACTAAAGTCAACGAGCCATTATCAGGACTTACAAAAAAATGACCTGATTTTGTTTTGAGAACAACTGATTTTCGTTTCGTACCAACGCCTGGATCAACCACATTGACAAAAACCGTCCCTTTTGGCCAATAGCTAGCAGCTTGATTCAAGCGATAAGCAGCTTCCCAAATACTGAATCTTGGAATCTCATGTGTAATATCAAACATCTTTAAGTCAGATGAGACATTAAAAGCCACACCTTTCATTTGGGAGACGGCAGGCTCTTCTAATCCAAAATCAGTTTGAAATACCAAAGCATTTTGAGTCCAAGCAACGGGTAAAAAGAATAATGCAATCAAACCAACCTTAATTGGCGCATATTTAAAATTCAGCAAGTACAGATACTCCTTCAAAGTTAAATGTTTTAAAAATAAACTTCTCACTGCAATATAGGTGTGTCTAGCGGTCGTTATTAGCTAAATCCACTTCCGCAGCAATATAACCGAAAGCACTCCAACTAGCGCCGTTGGTAATTCGATGAAGCAATTCATTGGACTTCTTTTTATCGCCATTATAATAATAGTAGTTTGCAAGCCCATAAGCTACAGCTGCGCTACTGGGATTATCCCCATTTACCGCCATTAATCCTTCAATACCCAATTTTCCTTTATACAAGAGACAGAGTTGGTGGTAACTCATATTTTCAATAATATTCATATCGACACTAATTTCGTTAAGAGCGTTAATGGCCTTCGTATTATTACCCATGCGACGTAATATCATATAAATCCAATGCCCTGTTGAAACTAAGTTGTCATCGTTACCGCCCAGTTTATAGCCGTTAAGAAAAGCAGTATAAGCTTTGCGCCAATCTTGCTTTAAGTAATAAGCTAAACCTAAGTGGTACCATACGTTTCCCTGTGTTGTAGTTAAAGGGATATTCTGTAAATTAGGTAAGCCATCTGGTTCAATTTGAATAGATAAGCCTTTCATTAATTGAGATGCCTTCTCTAAGTCAGCAATCGCAAGATCAAATTCTCTTATAGAAATATACCTATGGCCGCGATGTCTAAAGAAACGCGGATCATCAGGGAACTTAATCGCTCCCTCTGTAAAAATCTCAATGGCATGCCGATAGTTACCTGTATAAGCTATTCGCCTGCCTAACCAAATAATCGCGTCTGAATCAAATGGGTTATTGTTGTATTCAGCTCTTGCCTTCTCAAGATTTATTAGACTTAGTTCATTTGGCTCACTAGGAATTAAAACTTTTCCATCAATCGAAATTGCTTGTGCTCCAAGTGGCAAATTTATCAATAGATCATCTGCATGACTAATATTAATCAAACTAAATTGACTAATAATTAATCCAAAAAAAAGTACTGCCTTTATCATTCTCAAAATTAATCCTTCGTTTCTTTATTAATCAAACTTTATTCACATTTACTTTTATAATCACTTTATTACTAACTTTTTAATATTTAGTTATTTAAAGAGATTTCCATATCGATTTTATGCATCCCTTTACCCCATCCATCATTAATAAAATTAAGTTCTCTGGCACCACATTTTTCAAAAAAATTATTCGCGTGCTGGCTGGTTGATATAGATAGCTTCTGAATCCCATTTCCAGCAACATAATTCTTAACATAATCCATTAATTGCCTTCCACACCCTTTTGAATGGTAATCAGGGTGCACCATAATCCATCTCAATGATGCTAACACACTAGAATGAATAGCTATCCCAACAGTCGAAATAAGATTATTATCAGTAAATCCTAATAAATAATGATCTCTACAATTTTGTAAATAGTATATGTAATCAGCTCTTTCCTCTTCTGCGAAAGAGCTTGGGCAGTTCGATTCAAATAACTCCATGCAGTTATTAAAATAATTTATCTGATATTTTTTAAATTCCAATTTAATTCGAGAATTTCTGTTCTCATTTAATTTCATTGCCAGCTCCCAACTAATTAAACAAATAAATAATGTTTAAAATTCTTGATAATTTAATCGTATTATTTATTAAAGCTTATGTTATAAACCAATTTGGTACCTGTCTTTCTTTCCATTGACTGAAATGTGCTTTTTCACCAATATAATATTTATGATAAGCCTCAACTGAATCCTCACATTTATATTTTTCAGGCATGCATTGAGGTGGCTGTCTAAATATTTTCTCTTTGGAGATATTATCTGGCGAATTTACCAATATTTCTCTCAACTTTGAGTCTGTTGTATGTATTTTATTGTACCGATACGTATATTCATCAGATAAAGCAATAAATAACCTATATAGCCATTGATATTGAGAACTATTTTCTCGAGCCCATACTGTGCTCGGATGATTAAGATGAGCTATCTTATAGACGGAAAGTTTGTCAGCTTTATCATCCCCATCTATGACTCGATGGGCAGTAGAAAGCATCTGAGCATACTCTAATATCATCTTTACACAATGTTT
>JAPKEL010000015.1 GCA_028822065.1 Woeseiaceae bacterium
CCAGAGTAAAGAAAAAAAATCGAGTGAAAAGAATATTGTAAAAAAAGAATCGGTAAAAATAGCAAGTAATTTAATGCCTTGGCCGACAGAGAACAATGAAAGCGAAAAATAGCCCTAATAGAGCTATTTTTCAGTCAAAGTTATCAGTAAAGCTTTTACAGCGCTCCTAATTAAAAGGTAGCTATTTTCGAAGTCAGATAAATTGCCATAATAGGGATCAGGAATATAGGAATAATTCGAGTTATCCAAATAGTCAGCTAATTGCTTTATTTTCTGGTGACTCTGCTTCGACTTTCTAATTAAATTTTGATAATTATCCTTATCCATCGATATTATTAAATCAAATTTATCGAAATCACCCTCTGTTATCTGGCGTGAACGCTGGTTAGTGATATCAACACCATAAGCCTTCGCCACAAGACACGCCCTCTTATCGGGCTGGGCATGATTATGGTAATTATGTGTGGCTGCTGAATCTACATTAATGTCTCTATCTAACCCCATCTCAGCAATTAACTGATTTAAAACCCCTTCCGCCATAGGCGAGCGACAAATATTCCCAAGACACACAAATAAAATACTTAACTTTTTCATATCACCTCAATGAAATTTGATTTTTTCAAACAAATCTTAATGAATCTAAACAATGCTTAACACTTTCTTTCTTTTTTTTCTGTAAGATTAGCAAAAATAAGATCACGGAGAGAAATAATTCCATGAAATATATTTATAAAAAATCCTTTATTGCTCTTCTCATACCAGCATTACTTATTTCTCTGACTTCATGTGGTGGAAGCAGTCCTGGAACAACAGATTCCTTTTCCACTTCTAACTCCATAGCAAGCTCTTCCTCAAGTATTACGCCAGAGATAACTTATTCAACTGCCGATATTTTATGCGATTTAAATGAATTGACATTTAATAATGATGAATCAGTTAATGCCAACAGCAGTTATGGATGGACTTGTAATACTCAAAATAGAATGCTTACTGGGAATGGTATACCCAACCATGAAGTAGGTACTTTCCCTAATACCAACAATCCCAACACCATTAGCATTCAAACTATCAATAAAACCTTCACCAATAATCCGGGCACTATATCCAACACAGGAATTGCAATTGGGAGTCCTGGCAGTGCAATAGCTTATGCGTTAAATAGCGTTAAATTTGATCCAGGAACGGCTGGCACTTGTTCGGATTCTGGGTCTTGCAGTCTAGGGCCACCAGCACTTGGCTCCTGGAGTATCGAGGCGCTTGGGCACAATACTTTTAATTTTGGTGATGATATGAATCATGCTCATGTTCAACCAGGAGGAGCATATCATTATCATGGTGTACCTGAACTTTATCTGACAAAATTAGGTAAAGGTAAAACAATGACGCTTGTTGGTTGGGCTGCAGATGGATTTCCAGTTTATGCTAGATATGGTTACACGGATGCAAATGACTCCAGCAGTGCTATTAAAGTTGTTAAATCTAGTTGGAAGCTTAAAGCAATTGAAGATAATGGTCGTCCTAGCACCAATTTAAGGACTAGCGTAACCATTCCATTGGGTGCTTTTACTCAAGACTTTGAGTATGTGGATGGTTATGGCGACTTAGATCAATGCAATGGTCGAATTGGTGTGACACCAGAATTTCCTGATGGTATCTACCACTACATGGCCTCTGATGACTTTCCGTTTTTCTCTAGATGTCTAAAAGGTAATTTTTGAGAATTTATTGCAACGCTTTAACTACTAAATCAATATCTTCAGCAACATCAATGCTTGGCCCGGGTCTTTTACTGGCAACGCCGACCTTGATCTTTAGGCCATAATACAAAGCCTTCAATTGCTCCAAACCCTCAATAATCTGAATCTGCGAATCTTCTGCCCCATACAACATTCTCAAAGACTTGCATTTGTAGGCATAAATACCATGATGGTGAAGCACAATATTACCCTCAATGATCCCAACCTCATACTCCCTAGGGTATGGAATTGAAGATCGACTAAAATAAAGCGCACATTCACTATGATCCACCAATACTTTCACCATATTAGGATTGAGCCAGTCTTCTTTATTTAAAAAAGATGAACCTAGCGTGCCGATATCGATTGAATCATCACTTAGTAATGAGGCGCATTCATTCATCACAGTATGCGACATTAATGGTTCATCACCTTGAACATTAAGTACAATCTGCTCATCTCTCCATTTCATATGATCGACAACTTCTGTTATTCGCTCACTGCCAGACTGGTGTTCTATGGAAGTCATGCAAACTGAGGCACCAAAATTTTTAGCTGCAATTGCAATTCTTTCATCATCAGTGGCAATTATGACCTCTTGAGCCTGACTTTTTCTAGCATTAAGCCACACGTGCTCCAGCATTGTCTTCCCTAAAATATCTATCAATGGCTTACCAGGCAACCTAGTCGATGCATATCTAGAAGGAATAACTATATTAAAATCAATCATTTGTATCTCTTATTTTTACTAAATTCTCTATATCAACTAGCCACTCTTGACTGTCATTGGTAAATTCTAATTCAACGGGTACATACCACAGCCGATCATTGTTGAATTTCTTACATTTAACTGCATCTTTCTCTGTCATGAGAATATCAAGATCATCATCAAAAGATAGTTCATCTAATGAATATTTTTGATGATCTCCATAGTAATGCCTTTCTATTTCCATACCTTTACCCTCTAACAAATTAAAGAAACGGTTTGGATTGCCAATCCCCGCCACGGCATGGATTTTTTTACCAATAAATTCAGAAAGAGATCGCGTCTCTCCTGAATTAATGTTGTTAGCTGTTCCACCTGTTAAATAAAATGCCCTCTCCCTATCATAATCAACCCCACCGAAAACTGGGTTTATTTGCTTCAATACTAGATCGACATTCTTTAATCTTGAAATAGGTTCTCTTAGTGGCCCAGCAGGCAATAACTGGCCATTACCAAATACTCTTTCTCCATCGATAATCACAATTTCATAGTCACGCTTTAACATATAGTGCTGCAATCCATCATCACAAATAATTAAATCAATATTCTTTTTTGAAATATATTTACAAGACAAGACTCTATTCGAATGAACTATAACAGGGCAATCAACCTTGGATGCGATCATGACTGGTTCATCACCCACGATACTTGGATCAGAATATTCTGAAACCTCTATAGGCGTATCACTAATCTCGCCACCATAACCTCGACTTAATATTGCTGGCTTCAAGCCTCTGGCTTTCATATTTTTTGCCAGCCAGATAATAAAAGGGGTTTTTCCAGTACCTCCAACCGTTATATTACCTACAATTATCACTGAACATGGAGGCTGGTATAAGTTCTGGAAAAATCGTTTAAATACAAACTTCCTAACTAAAACTAAACTGGCAAATAACCAACTTAATGGTAGAAAAAAAATATACCAATAACTGTTTTTATACCAAATATTAAGCAGCCACTGCTGTATGTGATGAATAACCTTACCAAACAAAAGTTACTCCTTTTTAAATTGAAGGCGATGAAGATCGGCATAATAACTTTCATTATTCATTAGGGTTTGATGAGTGCCTTTCTCTACTACCCGCCCCTTTTCTAGAACCACTATTTGATCAGCGTTCTCAATGGTAGACAAACGATGAGCGACTACAAGCGTAGTTCGATCTTTCATTAATTCTCTAAGTGCTTGTTGAATTTGAAATTCCGATTTTGTATCCAACGATGAGGTTGCCTCATCAAGAATTAAGATTGGGGCATCTTTTAGGATAGCTCTACCTATAGCTATTCTCTGCCTCTGCCCGCCTGATAGTAGAACTCCTTTGTCTCCTATCATAGTATCCATGCCATCAGAAAATTCATCAGAAAACTCAGTAATTCTAGCGCTTTTAGCTGCTGCCAATAACTCAGATGACGTTCGATTTTTTAATTCACCATAGGCTAAATTATTTAGTATTGAGTCATTAAACAAAACGACATCTTGACTCACTAGACTTATTTTCTTGCGTAAACTCTCAATCGAATAATTTTGTATTAATATATCATCTAGGATTATTTCTCCGGTCTGATAATCGTAAAATCTAGGTAAGAGATTTATCAAAGTAGATTTACCGCTTCCTGAGTGGCCAACAATTGCTATCGATTGGCCTTTTTTTATAGTAAACGAGACATCAGTGATAATCTTATCTTGATTGATTGCGTCATATGAAAAACTGACATTTTTAAACTCAATTTTACCATTAGATAGTGAAGTAGAATTCGCTCCTAATTCCCGCTCATTTGGTTCATCAATGATCTCAAATAAACTAGAGCTGGCTGCGATTCCTCTTTGAAGGATAGAGTTAACATTAGTTATCCTTCTGACAGGCTGAAGCATCAACATCATTGCACCAAAAAATGACATGAAGCTACCAGGGCTCAATTGCCCATTTATGGATTCAATCCCTGCAAAATATATAACTCCAGCTAAACCAAAGCCAAAGACAATCTGTGTTACAGCAACACCAAGTGAGCGAGAGCGAATGAGTTTTAGATTTTGCTTACGATTTCTTTCATCAATCTCGGCCAATCGCTGCATCTCATATTCTTGTCCACCAAAAATTTTAATAATCTTGTGCCCAGTTAAAGCCTCCTCCGTAACTTGTGTTACTTCACCGATAGAGTCTTGAATTCGTTGGCTGTATCGACGAAAAGCGGAACCCAAAAATTTAACTAACAGGGCAATCATGGGTAACACGATTGCAACCGTCATAAAAAGTCGCGGACTCTGGTAAACCATCAGCCCTATAGCGGCAATTACCGTTAGCACATCTCTTATAAGGATAGTCACTACACTTGTAACCGATTCGGCTACCATTTCAACATTATAAGTCATTTTAGAGAGCAGCGATCCTGTGGCGTGGTTCTCAAAATAACGAGTTGGTAAATAAAGAAACTTTTTAAATACCTCCCTTCTCAAAGAACTGATAACGCCACGCCCTATCCAACCTAAAGATGCTTCAGTACCAAAGCCTGAAATACCACGAGCAATAAAAATCGCCACGAAAGCAAAAGGTAGCCATTTTGATGCTTCTAGATTTTTTGCAACGAGAGCTTCATCCAATAACGGTTCTATCAAAGCCACCATCATCATTTCAACGAAAGCAGTCGAGGCCATGGCAATGATGGCCAAGCAGCCTATAAATCGATAAGGAGTAACATAACTCCATAATCTTTTGTACGTTTCTATGACTTGATTATCTAATGAACTTTTCATATATCCACGAAAAAGTAAAAATCACCCAATGATATTATTTAGTAAATAATAAAGATACCTTACTTATATGTTGATAGCGACGCGTTGTTAACTTACCCTTAACACCATGGAAATCAATGAACCTCAGAATAATGTTAAATACGATGTCATAATCTATGGTGCCAGTAGCTTTACAGGTAAACTAGTTCTTGAGTATTTCTTCATAAATCACTTAAATGACCCACAATTAACTTGGGCTATCGCTGGCAGAAATCATAAAAAACTAATGCAAGCATTGGCAGAAACAAGAAAAAGTAATCCAGAACATAATAATACAGAAATTCCAATTATCATTGCTGATTGTCACAATGAATTATCCTTAAATCAACTCGCTAAACAAGCAAAAGTAATCTTAACCACGGTTGGACCATATGCTAAATATGGCTCTAAATTAGTTTCAGCCTGCATAGAAAACGGTACCGATTATTGTGATCTTGCTGGAGAAACACAATGGATAAGAAAGATGATTGATAGGCACCAAGAAAAAGCTGAACAGACTGGTGCGCGCATAGTGCATGCTTGTGGCTTTGATTCTATTCCGTCCGATATGGGTGTCTTTTACATGCAAGAAATAGCGAGAGAAAAATATCAGAAACCACTTATGAAAATACAACTATTCGTAAAAGCAATGCGAGGAGGTGCTAGTGGTGGCACTATAGCAAGCATTCTTAATGTCATTGCTGAGAGTCGAGCCGATCGTAATATTGCAAGGACAGTTTCACACCCTTATAGTCTAAATCCTAAAGATAAACAAACAGGTCCAGATACGCGTGATCAGAATACGATAACTCATAACCGTGACCTAGATTGTTGGACTGCGCCATTTTTTATGGCCAGCATCAATACAAGAATAGTGAGAAGAAGTAACGCGCTCATGAATTTCAATTACGGTGAAGATTTTTCTTATACCGAGAGTACTATTTGCGGAAAAAAAGCATCAGGTTGGATAAAAGCAATATTTCTTACGTTAACTCTGGGTTTATTTCTCTTAGGAAGCGCGAATCGCATTACAAGGAAGTACTTTATTGAAAAACTGCTTCCAAAACCTGGGCAAGGACCTAATAAAGAACAGCGTAACAATGGTTTCTTCAAATTAATTATGCTCGGCAGAACAAAAGATGGTGAGCGATTATCGATAGAAGTTACGGGTGATCGTGATCCTGGTTATGGCTCAACAAGCAAAATACTCAGTGAAACTGCCATCTGTCTAGCTTCTGATAAAATTGATACAAAAGGCGGTATTTGGACACCAGCATCAGCATTAGGTGGAAAATTATTGCTAAGACTACAAACTAATGCTGGCATGACTTTTAAAATATTATAGAATAGCGCCCTGCCCCCTTTTTATTCTTCTACCGCACTAATCCTTAATAGTGATACTAAATAATGCCAATAATTAATAACATTCGAAATATTGCAATCATTGCTCATGTTGATCACGGTAAAACTACACTTGTTGATCAACTCTTAAAATATTCTGGTAGCTTCGACCCTCGTACTAAATCTCAAGATAGAGCAATGGACTCCAATGATCTCGAGAGAGAACGAGGTATTACTATTCTGGCTAAAAATACTGCCATAGATTGGAATGATTTTCGTATTAATATCGTCGATACACCTGGTCATGCTGATTTTGGAGGTGAAGTTGAACGAATACTCTCCATGGTTGATAGTGTGTTACTCCTTGTCGATGCAGTTGAAGGGCCGATGCCTCAAACACGCTTCGTTACACAAAAAGCGTTTGCTAGAGGCCTTAAACCTATTGTAGTGATCAATAAAATTGATCGAGATGGTGCAAGACCAGATTGGGTATTGGATCAAACATTTGACCTCTTTGACCGACTTGGGGCCACTGATGAACAGCTAGATTTTGCTGTAGTATATGCATCCGCCTTATCCGGTTACTCCAGTCATGATTCTAAGGATAGAGATGGTGACATGGTTCCGTTATTAGAGACCATTACCTCAGAAGTATCGCCACCTAATGTCAATCTTGAAGGTACGTTTCAAATGCAAATTTCTAGTTTAGGTTTTGATCCTTATCTTGGAGTTCTCGGAACAGGTCGAATTCAACGCGGAGAAATCAAAACTAATACGCCAGTCTCTGTGGCCACAGAAAATGATAAGGCCAGAAACGCAAGAGTCTTGGATTTATTCGGTTTTGACGGTTTAAAGAGAAAAAAAATAGACTCTGCTCATGCTGGGGATATTATTATAATCTCTGGAATTGAAAATCTCTCCATATCGGACACGCTATGTGATCGCGAGCATATTGAATGCCTTCCGCCACTTACCATTGATGAACCCACAATCAGTATGACTTTCCAGGTAAATAAATCTCCTTTTTCTGGAAAAGAAGGTAAATTTCTCACCAGCCGACAAATTCATGAGAGATTAAAACAGGAGCTAACTCATAATGTTGCTCTCAGAGTCGAAAATACAGAAGATCCTGATAAATTTCGTGTGTCTGGAAGAGGTGAATTACACCTCTCAATTTTAATTGAAACCATGCGCAGAGAGGGCTTTGAATTGGCAGTATCAAGACCTGAGGTTATATATCGAGAAATCGATGGCCAAGTGCATGAGCCATGGGAGCAGCTTACCGTCGATTTTGAAGAAGACTATCAAGGCGTCATCATGACAAAACTCGCCGAACGCAAAGGTAAGTTACTAGAAATGACACCTGATGGAAAAGGAAGAGTTAGGTTAGATTATCGTATTCCAACCCGAGGGTTGATTGGTTTTAGAACTGAATACTTATCGGCCACATCCGGAACAGGTTTACTCTATCATGTCTTTGATACCTATGATCACCGCATAGAATCATCTTTAGGACAACGAAATAATGGCGTTCTAATTTCAATGGTTGCAGGAAAAGCACTAGCCTATGCGTTATATAATCTTCAAGAAAGAGGAAAACTGATGGCGAAACATGCAGATGAAGTCTATGAAGGCATGGTAATCGGAATCAATAATCGGGTTGACGATCTTAATGTAAACCCAACAAAAGCAAAGCAATTAAATAATATACGCGCATCAGGAAATGATGAGAATATTGTTCTTACACCGCCCATTAATTTTTCCTTAGAACAAGCATTGGAATTTATTAATGATGATGAATTGGTTGAAGTTACACCGAAGAATATTAGAATTAGAAAAAAACTACTCACCGAAGTAGGCCGCAAGAGAGCGTCGAGATAAATAAATAGTACTCTAAAAAATGGTACTCTGTATTTGTGCGTAATCATAAAAAATTAGATCCCGCTTATGCAAATCTTGGTCCTCATGAGATTTTAGCAGCACTTAATACGCTAGATTTTACAGATAACGGTCAAATATTAGCCCTTAATAGTTATGAAAATCGTGTTTATCGAGTTGGATTAGAGAGCGGTTTAAATATAGTCCTAAAATTCTATCGCCCAAATAGATGGAGTGACTTATCAATAAATGAAGAGCATGAGTTTACAAAAGAATTAGTAGATCTTGGTATCCCTGTAATTGCACCAATGATAATTAACAAAAAAACACTTCATCGTTATAAGTCGTATCGATTTTCAATATGGGAATGTTTTGGCGGAAGATCGCCAAACCTCGATGACAAAGGAACACTAAGACAAATCGGCAGACTTGTCGCAAGAATACATTTGCATGGTGAGTTAAAGGAATTCGATTTCCGGCCCGACTTAAACATAAAAACATACGGATTTGAATCAGAGAAATATCTGATTGAAAATATGTTTATCCCTCAAGAATTAGAAAATACGTATATCAGTATTATCGACAATTTATTAGACAATATTAGGACATGCTTTGAGCATGCAGGAAACTATCAAAAAATACGACTACATGCAGATCTACATCCGAGCAATATCCTAACTCAAGGTGAAAAAATTAAGATCGTTGATCTCGATGACGCAAGAAATGGACCGGCAATACAAGATCTTTGGATGTTTATTTCCGGGGAAAAATCAGAGCAGCAATTGCAATTTACAACATTACTCGAAGGTTATGAAGAATTCCGCTCTCTCAACTTAAAAGAACTTCATCTCATTGAAGCGCTTAGAACCCTTAGAATAATGCATTATACTGCTTGGATAGCAAAAAGGTGGGATGACCCAGCCTTTAAAAAAGCATTTCCGTGGTTTGATACTTCTCGCTTTTGGGATGATCATATTCTCTCACTACGAGAGCAAACATGGTTAATGCAAGAAGCGCCTTTAGATTTATCATTGTAACTAAACGTAAGCTAGTGAGCTTAGATTGTTGCACTCACAGATAACTCAGTCTAGAGTCTATAAAATGAATACAAAGTATATTTTAACTATCTTTTCGTTAGTCATTATATTTGGCTGCTCATCACAAGTTAAGATCGATAATCCGAACATACCAAAACTACTTGTTAACCAAATGCCTTATGATGTAGCGATAAAATATCCAGAAAATTTCAATAATTTCCTTCATGAAGAAAAAGTCATAGGGAAAAAAACTTGGCAAGTTGATTTTTCTCATTCAAATAAGCTTCTGTTTAATAAGATATTTCAATCTTACTTTAAGAAAGTTACTGTTATAGAGTCTTCAGAAGAGAGGTTATACGATAATTTCAATTTCACTATTCAACCAAGTATAGATGCAACCGAATTCTCAGTTCCTGAGCAAAGCCAAGACGAAACTTTCTCGGTATGGATTCGTTATCGCGTAAAAATATTTGACCATAATGGTGTAGAAATTATCAATTGGCCTATTAGTGCTTATGGAAAAACTTCAACCACCACTTTTTCTGATAACAATGATCTCGCAAATGCGGCAATTTTAGCAATGAGAGATGCTGCTGCATTAATAATTCTTCAATTAGAAAAAACAAATAAATTAGCTTTGTCAGCAAAACAAACATAATCAACCCAAACTCACTATGAAAATTATCTATACAAACCAGAACAAGCCGATATATCAATATAAGGTGGTGATTCTTCTTCTCTTGATGCTTATGAGTTTAAGCGCTTGCGTAACTGCTAGAATTGAAGACAATAGAGTTGGAAATACAGGAATTAATGACGGCGAAGGGATCGTCATCTTGGCGAAAAGTTATCATCTTGGTAACGACACAGAAACAGATTTCATTAAATGTGTTAGCTCGACTATAAGCAAAGGATCAACTGCTATAAGAGTATTGCCAACGAATACATTCAAAGATTTACTTTTTCCTTGGTTTGAGCCAAGAACTGCCCCAGCTGATACGAAAAGTCTCGCTAATTTATTAATCAGAAGTCAAGTACGTGATGTTTTTCAAAGTCAGAATTTACGCTATATCGTTTGGTTAGACGGAAATACAGATAGCTCAGGAGGTGGTGGCAGCATGTCATGCGCTATAGGGCCAAGTGGCGGAGGTTGTTTTGGTTTTGCCTGGTGGCAAAATGATTCAAAATATGAAGCGACCGTATGGGACGTCCAAGATACAAAAAATGAGGGAAATATTAGCGCGGAATACAGCGGAACGTCTTTTATGCCAGCTATTGTTGTTCCCATTCCACTGTTTGCGCGAACACAAGCAAAGGCATGTAAAGGTTTAGCTAATCAACTCAAAATTTTTATTGCCGGGTAGTTAATATAATCACAAAATCAAATTTTATAATTAGTAACTCTCAATCATTCAATTAAATTAAAATACAGACAATACGCATGAAAAAAACTATCATAATCATTCTTTTTTTTCTCTTAGGCCTTTTGGTTTTACCATTTTTATTTTTTGTGGTGAATGACTTTGTGTTTGGAAAATACGGAGGCGAAGGTTTTACAGGATTTTACAATGAGCACTTCACATTAATGAAGAATGGCAACCCTGCAGCCTGGTTTATAACATTAAGCCCTTATTTGGTTTACTTAAGCACAAAAATAACAATACAAATTTGTCGTAATTTCAAACAATAGGATTAAATGAGTTGAAACATAAATCGCAATTAATAAAAATTAAATATTATTTAATTTTTCCACTTATTACACTTATCTTTGCATTCGCAAATTCAACGGCCGCAGAAAACAAAAAAAAATTATCACTAAACGCTGAATTAAGGCATGAGAAAGTTGGTGCATTAGTTGAAAGATTGATTGAGCGGTCACATTATAATCATACTAAAGTTGATGATGAATTATCATCACTAATACTCAACAATTACATTGAAAGTTTAGATGGTAATCGATCGTATTTCATGACGACCGATATCGAGGCATTCGAGCTATATCGCTTTAAAATTGACGATATGCTCGGATCAGAACCTCTTCAGCCCGCATTTGATATTTTTGATAAATATCGTACGAAAGCAATAAATAGAATGGAATTTGCTCTTGCATTACTTGGTAATGAACCTGATTTCACCATAGATGAAAATTATCAATTTGATCGCTCTGAGAAACCATGGTTATCTTCAGCTAATGATCTTGATGAATTATGGAGAAAACGCGTAAAAAATGATGCATTAAACTTAATACTTAATGAAAAAAAATGGCCCGAAACAAAAGAATTACTGACAAAACGTTATGAAAGATTCCTGAAACAACTCAGGCAATTAAATAATGATGATATCTTTGAAACATTTATGAATGCCGTGGTTCATACACTAGATCCGCACTCAAGCTACTTTTCGCCTAGAAATTCGGAAGAGTATCAAATACAAATGAGTTTATCTTATTTTGGAATAGGTGCATCACTTTCTATAGAAGATGATTATGTTTCAATTGTTAATATAATTCCTGGTGGACCAGCAGCCATCGACGGAAAGTTAAAACCCAAAGATCGAATATCCGCAATCGCACAAGATATCGATGGAGAATTAATTGATGTAATTGGATGGCGATTGGATGATGTGGTCCAATTAATTAGAGGGCCAGCAGACACCGTTGTGCGCTTACAGATACTTCCTGATGGGTCAGTTCCAGGAGAGATTGAAAAGATTATTAATCTGACAAGAGATCAAGTAAAACTTGAAGAATCAGCTGCAAAAAGTGAGATAATTAAAACTCAAAAAAATGATAAGGACTATTCCATTGGTGTTATAGATGTACCAAGCTTTTATCGAGACTACAAAGCTTTAAGTGACGGAGACGAGAAATTCACTAGTACAACATCAGATGTAAAACGTCTCATATCAGAATTAAAAGAGGACGATATAGACGCACTTATCATTGATTTAAGAAATAACGGTGGCGGTCATCTAACTGAGGCAACCGCCCTTTCTGGTTTATTTATTGATAATGGTCCAATTGTACAGCTTCGGAATGCACGTGGAAGAATAAGTAGGTTAGATGATCCGGATCCAGTACCGAGGTCTACTTATGAAGGGCCACTCATTGTTCTTGTAAATCGATATAGCGCTTCAGCATCAGAAATTTTTGCTGCAGCTATACAAGACTACGGCAGAGGGATTATCGTCGGTCAACAGACTTTTGGTAAAGGTACTGTACAGAATCTTTACCCGTTAGATCAATACGTAAGAAAAAGTGATGACAAAGGATTAGGGCAGCTCACATTAACTATTGGTAAATATTATCGGGTGACTGGTGAAAGCACTCAAAATAGAGGTGTAAATCCAGATATCGAGCTTCCCTCTTATATTGATGCAACTTCAACGGGAGAAAGTGCACGCAAAACTGCCCTCCCATGGGACACTATACGTTCTTCTAGCTTTAAAAAAGAAAAATCAAATGCGGATTTAATCATTACGTTGTTAGCTAATCACGAAACACGAAAAGCATTAGATCCGCATTTAATTTTTCTTGACGAAGATATCCAGGCAGCGAATAACAATAGAGCAAAAAAAACAGTCTCTCTTAGTAAGAAAAAAAGAAATAAAGAACGAGAAATAAGCTTAGAAAATCGTAAAAAACGAGAAGATAAAAGAAATTTATCCACAAATCATATGGAGAAAAATGATTTGAAGCTTGAAGATGATAATGAAAATACAGATGAGGACATAGATATTCATCTCAATGAAGCTGCTGCAATAGCTACCGATGTTGTATTTTTAAATAACGGAGATGAAATTTTCAAAAAACAAGCAAACATAATTAAATAAAAAAACAAGCAGTTTGACTCAAGAAAAATAATAACCTTTATCAGCTATATACTCCAACCACTTGTTGAATATCATATTTTTCCTCCATAAAAAATCAATGAGCTTGTTGTGAGAATGAGCAATTTTATTCAATGCAGTACTATTTTGATCCTCATTTAGACTCATGACTTGTGCGAGCTTTCCATCTAAATAAATATTAACTTTCAAATTAGGTTCAAATTCAATACCGAGATTATCTTCAAAAATATAAGACATTGAAAATGAAATTGTATATTTTGTTTTTTCATTTACTACAAATAAGATATCGTTTTCATCTGCAGTATTCCCAATATAAGAACCCTCAAGATCTTTGATATTTGGAATTAAATCCAATAGCCTTAAATAATTACTCTCATAGAGTGTCATCAAACCAATAAAAGAATTTGGTTTTACTATTGTCTGAGGGTTTATTTGGTGGTCATACATCATAAAAATTAGTCATCTATTTTTAACTAAAATAAATTTTAAGGTCTAAATCGTCGTTGAACTCCAGTTTGCTCGATTATCTTTCCTGAAATTTCCTCAATAGAAAGTTCGGTGGTATCTATAAATTTAATTCCCTTTTTTATATAAATTTTTTCGGCCTCGCGAATTTCATAACTTACTTGCTTAATTGACGCATAAGTACCAATAGCGCGACGTTCTTTTCTGATTTGACGTAATCTTTCAGCAGAGATTGTCAGTCCAAATAATTTTTTCTTATAAGGTTTTAGTGTATCTGGTATTGCACTGTTTTCTAGGTCATCCTCGGTCAAGGGGAAGTTTGCCGCATAAATTCCATATTGCAATGCCATATATAAGCAGGTAGGTGTCTTACCAGACCGAGAAATACCGATAATAATAATATCTGCCTTATCGTAATGGCGCGTCACACCACCATCGTCATTTGCAAGGGCATAATTAGTTGCCTCAATACGTTTCATATATGTATTAGCATTACTCATACCATGCGCCAAGCCACTTTTCTTAGTAGATTTTTGCTTTAATTCTTTTTCCAGAGGTTCCAAAAAAACATCAAATATATCTAAATGCAATCCATTTACTTCTTTAACAATTTCCCTTAGTTCCTCACTTATAAATGTAGAAAAAATAATTGGCTTTAAAGAATTATCCTTTATTGAAGAATTAATCCTCAAAACAGCTTCTTTAGCCTTGTCTTCGTTATCTATAAATGGCAAAGTCACTTGTTGGAAATCATGACCATTAAATTGAGTAATCAAACTGTGCCCGAGCGTCTCTGCGGTTACACCTGTTTGATCTGAGAGGAAATATACAAATCGCACTTTATAATCTTACCTTTATATTTTTAATTATTTAATTATTTAATTATTATTGTCTAATTACTAACCTATTAACTCAAGAAAAATATGCAAAATCCATACGTTAAAAAACTCAACAAGCTCAATATGAACGATATCGAATTAGTCGGGGGGAAAAATGCTTCTCTTGGTGAAATGATAGGGAATCTAACCGAACTGGGTATTAATGTTCCCGGAGGTTTTGCAACCACCTCTCATGCCTATCGAGACTTCCTCGGACATAAAAATCTTGGAGAGCGCATAAATAATGCCTTAGATGGGCTTGATGTGAATAAACTTTCAGATCTAACTTCGACCGGTAAACAAATCAGAAAATGGGTTCTAGAAACAGAGTTACCCGAACAATTAATGCTTGAAATAGAGCGTGAATGGCTGGAGATGTCAGGAGGCAAAGATATTGCAGTAGCTGTTCGCTCTTCTGCTACCGCAGAAGATCTGCCTGATGCTTCTTTTGCAGGTCAACAGGAAACTTATCTAAATATCAGAGGACTGGAAAACTTAATCGCAGCTTTGCACCATGTTTACGCCTCTTTATTCACTGACAGAGCGATAGCATATCGTGTTCACCAGGGCTTCGATCATTCTCTTGTCGCCCTATCAGTTGGTTTTCAACATATGGTTAGAAGTGATATCGGTGCTGCTGGCGTGATATTTACACTAGATACAGAATCTGGGTTCCGAGATGCAGTCTTTATTACCTCATCCTATGGATTGGGAGAAACAGTGGTACAAGGGTCGGTTAATCCAGATGAATTTTACGTCTATAAACAAGCATTAAAAAATAATCACCACCCGATCCTTAGAAAAACTTTGGGTGATAAAGCAATAAAAATGATACTAGGAGAAAGTAAGCACCTTGGCAAAACAGTTCAAATTATTGATGTTCCTAAGGAAGAGTCTTTAAATTTTTCTATCGATGATAAAGATATTATAGAATTAGCTAAATCGGCCATGGTAATAGAGCAACACTACGGCAGACCAATGGATATTGAGTGGGGCAAAGATGGTTCTGACGGCCAGCTGTATATTCTCCAAGCAAGGCCTGAAACAGTTCAAAGTAGGAGTGGTAAAACAATTAATCGCTTCACTCTCAAATCACATTCTTCTGTTTTATCCATTGGGAGAAGTATAGGACAAAAAATTGGTGCCGGTACAGCCAAAATAATCAATAACGTCTCAGAAATGCATCGAATTCAGCAAGGTGATGTTTTGGTTTCTGATATGACTGATCCAGACTGGGAGCCGGTCATGAAAAAGGCTTCAGCCATAGTCACGAACCGCGGGGGCAGAACTTGTCATGCAGCTATTATCGCAAGGGAATTAGGTATACCAGCTGTTGTTGGATGTAACAATGCAACCAAATCAATCACCGACGGTCAGTCCGTTACAGTAAGTTGTGCTGAAGGTGATGAGGGGTTTATATATGATGGCGTTCTCGAGTTCGAAGAACAACACATTGAAGTTGACTCTCTTCCTGAAATACCCGTTAAAATCATGATGAATGTAGGTAATCCGGATCGAGCATTTAGTTTCGCCGCCATCCCAAATCACGGAGTTGGTCTAGCACGGCTTGAATTTATCATAAATCGCATGATCGGTATTCATCCTAAAGCATTAATAAACTTCAACCAGATGGATGAAAATACACAGGCCTTAATAAACGAACAAATGGCTGGATATGATGACCCTGAGGAGTTTTTCGTTACAAAATTAGCCGAGGGTATTAGCACAATAGCAGCTGCATTCGCACCTAAACCGGTTATCGTGAGAATGTCTGATTTTAAATCCAATGAATACGCCAATCTCATAGGTGGAAAATTCTTTGAACCTGATGAAGAGAATCCAATGTTAGGATTTAGAGGAGCTGGGCGTTATATATCAAAGGAATTCCAAGACTGTTTTGAACTTGAATGCCGAGCCATTAACAAAGTTAGATTAGACATGGGTTTAAAAAATGTGCAACTCATGATTCCATTTATAAGAACCGTCGCACAGGCCAGTCAAGTAATCGATCTTCTCGCAGCAAATAATTTAGTAAGAGGGCAAAATGAATTAAAGATTATTATGATGTGTGAGCTGCCATCAAATGCTCTCTTGGCCGATCAATTTCTTGAATATTTTGATGGAATGTCTATTGGTTCAAATGATATGACTCAATTAACACTTGGCCTGGATAGAGATTCAAGCTTAATCGCAGATCTTTTTGACGAGAGAGATGAGGCAGTTAAAATGATGCTATCCATGTCAATAGATGCCTGCTTGAAGAAGAATAAATACATTGGAATCTGTGGGCAAGGTCCATCTGACCATCCAGACCTAGCCGCTTGGTTGCTAGAAAAAAATATTGAAAGCATGTCCTTGAATCCAGATACAGTCGTTGAGACATGGATGGCTCTAGCTGGACAAAAAGTTCAATAACAATTAATGGCTATGACGCACTTAACAATAGCGTATTGGTGTGTATTGGTAGCCATTATCTTACCAATTTTTTGGATAGGTTTTGCCAAAGCTGGTACAAAAAATTATATTCAAACCCACAACTCTGCACCGAGAAAACTCTTAGCCTCACTAGAAGGTTACAGACAAAGAGCTGTTTGGGCTCAAAAAAATGCATTCGAAGCTCTGCCTGGGTTTGCAGCAGGAACCATCATTGCACATCTCATGCAAGCCCCTCAATTTGATATAAACCTGACAGCAATAGTTTTTATTCTTGCACGTTTGACACATGGTATATTCTATCTTATCGATTGGCCCTCTTGGAGGAGCGTGTCTTGGATTGTTGGTTTTGGCGCTACAATCAATATGTTTTTTATTTCTATATAAATTTATCTATTTTAAAAATTATTAAATAAATTCATTTTTTCGCCAAATAGAGAAGTAATTATTTGCAGGCATATCGTAAAATTTATACTTTGTCATACCCTCTTCATTAGCAAGCATATCTAATTTCTCTATATCTCTAAGACCCATTAAAGGGCTCTGTTTTTTCAGTATATCGTCAAAATCTTTGTTACTTTTGCTAGTAAAATCATCATTAATTTTAAAAGGCCCGTATAAATAAAATTTTCCACCTATGGGTAGCAGACGACCAACCAAAGAGAACATCTTTTTGACATTATTAAAGCTCATGATGTGTGACGTATTAGATGAAAATACATGATCAAAATTAGTAGTAAGATTTTCCTCATTTATACCTATTTCTAGGTTAATAGGTAATCTTATGTTTGACCGTTTGTATGACTGAAGCCAAATATTTATACCTGCATGATTGCTATTTACATCACTTGTAAACCATTCGATAAAGGGAAATTTTTCTGCAAAAAAAATGGCGTGCTGCCCGGTACCTGAACCAATTTCTAGAATATCTGCAGGTACTGTTAACTCTTTATTTAGAATCTCCAGTATTGGCCACTTATTTCTCTGGGTTGGTGGTGCGTCGGGTCTTTCAATCATACCTGATGTATTATTCATTTAAGTTAAAAAATGAAGACCGATAATACGACAGCTCATTTATTGAATCTTTAATATCATCGAGTGCTCTATGTTTGGATTTTTTATTAATGTTCTTGGCTATATCCGATTTCCACATTTGAGCAAGAATTTTAATGGTGCTCACATCTAGATTACGGTAATGGAAAAATCTCTCCAATTCAGGCATTTGCCGAGCTAAAAATCGCCTGTCCTGACATATTCCATTGCCACATATTGGTGATGAGCCTGGTGCAACATAATCCCTCAAGAATATTAAGGTCTCATTTTCCGCATCTTGCATGCTGGTTATGCTATTAAGCACTTTTTCAATCAAACCTGAATCTCCATGATGCTGTGTATTCCAAGCATCCATATCATTCATCACCTGTTGTGATTGATATATAGCAAGAACTGGGCCTTCAGCTATTATATTCAGATCATAGTCCGTAACGATAGAAGCAATCTCAATGATATTGTCATGCTGAGTGTCTAGCCCAGTCATCTCCAAATCAATCCAGATTAATTTATTTTTGTCGTTTGATGTTTTCATATGAATATTTATAAATTTGAACAACTAATATAGTTAAAAAATTGAGTTTATAGTACATCTAAAAAACAATAGACTATAAATAATTACCAGAGCGCTATAACATACAACTAAATGAATACCAATGTAACCCAGCAAGCGATAATAATAGGTACTTATAGCCAAAGAATGCTAGTTAGGACAATCCACGGTGATATTTCATTTGCTAAAATTAAAGGGAAAAAAATACAACCCGTCTGCGGAGATCAGGTAGAAATTTCTCCCATACCAAATGAATCAGATTGGTTGATCAATAAAATCAACCCGAGAAAAAACGAACTTACTAGAAATAATTACAGCCATAAAAGAGAGGTACTTGCTGCAAATATAACTATGATTGCAGTCGTTGTCTCTGACCCACCGAAACCTGATTGGTTTATTGTTGATCGCTATATCGGCGCGGCAGAATCCATGGGTGTAAAAGCCTGTATTATCTGCAATAAAACTGACCTAAATTGGGAAAATGAACAGTACAAAAAAACAATAAATACTTACCGCTCTATTGGCTATCCAGTAATACACTGTAGTGCCGAAATACAATCCAATTTAGATAAAATTTTGGTGCACCTGAAAAACGAAACAGCCATATTCGTTGGACAATCTGGCGTTGGTAAATCCTCAATAATCAATCAAATTTCTCGAAATTCCAATCAACTTACCCAGGAAATTTCTAGAAAAAAGAATGAAGGACGCCATACTACAGTTAATTCGAATATCCTGGACCTCGATAATGGAGGAAAAGTTATGGATTCACCAGGAGTAAGAGATTACTCCCCCATTATCGACTCAGCTTACAAAGTTGTTGGAAGTTTTGTTGAGATTGAAGCCGAAGGTTTAAAATGTAAATTCAATAACTGCTCTCATGCAAAAGAGCAAAACTGCGCTGTAAAAGAAGCCGTGCATAATGAAAGAATTGATCCTAGGCGTTATGAAAGTTACAAGCGTTTATTAAATATCATCCAAAAAAATAATCATAAGCGATACTAAGACTGAGAACTTCCTTATGGGTCGAAGACAGAGAGTAATGCCTATCTACATTATACGATTGGTTTTTAAAAACTCCCTCACACAAAATGATTCTATTATTTTGGAATAAATAAAAAGTTCGCACTAGTTCACATCTAGTGACTCCCTTTCATATAGGGGTTTGTATAATGCGTGAGCATTAAAGCAACATGCTAACCGGGCGGCCAAGATAATTGGCGTCCAGCCAATAAATGTAAGTGAATATGAAATACGCTCTGCCCTGCATCCTTATTGCAATTCATTACAACACGGTAACCTTTTTTCGCTACATTAAAATTTTCTGCTACTTCTGCTGCTGCTTCATACATAGAGCCAACAATAGAGCTATTTTTAGCATTTAAATCATTAATTGTGGCTATATGTATTCTTGGGATAATTAGGCAATGTAACGGTGCTTCCGGATTAATATCATGAAATACAATCAGATCTTCAGATTCATGAATAATATCAGCAGGAATCTTCTTAGCAGCGATATCACAAAATAAACAATCATGCTTCGAATTCATACTCAATTACTCAACCAATCTTCTGCCGAAAAAGGCGTGCGATAAAGTACCTCCATCTACGTACTCAAGCTCACCGCCAAGTGGAATACCATGAGCAATTCGACTTGCTCCAACATCATGCCTTGAAGCCATTTCAGCTAAATAATGAGCGGTAGCATCACCTTCAACAGTTGAGTTTGTTGCAATAATTAATTCAGAAATCTCCTCCTCCCTGAGTCGCTCCTCCAGTTGTTTTAATCCAAGCTCGTCCGGACCAACACCATCTATTGGGGATAAATGACCCATTAATATAAAATACATACCTCGATAACCCGTGGCATCTTCTAATGCCATCACATCAGCAGGTGATTCAACAACACAAATAGATTTTTCATCGCGTCCGCTAGCGGAGCAAATATTACATAAATCCACTTCTGTAAACATTCTACATTTATGGCAATGCCCAATCTCACTAGCGGCACTCATCAAACTCGATGATAATATTTTAGCGCCATCACGATCTCTTTCAAGCAAATGAAATGCTATTCTTTGTGCTGATTTTCGACCAATACCCGGCATGCAACGCAATGCTTCAATTAAATTTATAAGTAAAGGTGAATAAGACATATTAGATCCTAAATATATTTAAAAAGGTAACTTCATTCCTGGCGGTAAATTCAATCCAGAAGTCATTCCTGATAACGATTCCTGAGTTTTCTTTTCGACACGACGAATTGCATCATTAAAAGAAGCGATAATTAAATCTTCCAGCATATCCTTGTCATCTGAAAATATTGCATCATCAATTTTTAATGCTTTTATTTCATGCTTGCATGTCATTGTAACGGATACCATGCCTCCGCCAGATTCACCAATCACTGTTATATTAGAAAGCTCATCTTGAGCCTTTTTCATGTTTTCTTGCATCTCTTGCGCTTGCTTCATTAATTGACCAATGCCGCCCTTCATGAATTACTCCTTCTAGTTAAAACTAAATTATTAAAGTTTAATTTTTTAATATTACTGATTCCGGGTTCATATCAACACCAAATAAATCCTCTAATTCTTTTACCCCTGGATCTGATTTTAGATTCATTTTTGCTGCTTCTAATTGCTCATCTTCATGCCTAATTTTTTCTTGGCTTGGCGTTTCATTGGCAGTCACTTCCACCTCTATTTTTACCGTTAAATTTTCATCAAAAAGAGCTGATAAATTTTTTGATAAAACCTGTTCGCGCCCTTGATTTCTATATGATGCAGATTTTTCGTCAAGGCTTAAGTAAATTATATTCTCTTTCCTTCCTTTTAATACACAATTATTTGCCAACATTTTTGTAGTTCCGGATAATTCAAGCTCTTCAATAAGGTCCGACCATTTTAACCCTTCAATCCATTTTTTATTAGCTATTGTTACCTCTCTGGCTTTGCTTTTTATTGGGATTTCAACTTTCTTTACTTGTTCTTTTGGTTTTTGAGACTGGGTTTCACTTATTGGTTTTTTTTTAACTTGGATAACAGCTTCTATTTTCTCTCCATCATGAGGACGAAATGCCAGCATTCGGATAAGCGTCATTTCAAAGCCAGCTCGAAGAGATGGTGCAACATGGATATCACGTTTACCCATAATAGCAATTTGATAAAACAGTTGAACATCTTCTGAGGAAATATTTGCTGCATATTCACTTAAATCCTCACCCAAAAAATCCGATTCACTATCGCTTCCTGTAACATGTAGGACAGCAATCCGCTGCATAATTCCAGCAATTTCATCGAGTAAACTTTCATAATCTGGAAAAAATTTATCAATAGCATCAATAATGTCAAGTAATTCAGAGGTATTATGACTGGCAATCGATTTCATTATTTGATGAATATATTTACGATCTATAGTTCCAAGCATAATCGCAATATCACCATCATTTAATATACCCCCACAATGAGCAATTGCCTGATCCAATAAACTTAATGCATCACGAAGACTTCCATCTGCAGCTCTTGCGATTTTAGCGAGTCCTTTTTTTTCAAATTCAATACTTTCAGCATTACAAATAAAGCACAATCTATCTAAAATCAATTTAGGTGAAATTCTTTTTAAGTTAAATTGCAGGCAACGCGACAAAACAGTCACTGGTAATTTTTGAGGATCAGTGGTTGCTAAGAAGAATTTTACATGCTCGGGAGGCTCTTCAAGCGTTTTCAGTAATGCATTGAATGAATGCTTAGAGAGCATATGCACTTCGTCAATGAGATAGATTTTGAATTTTCCTACAGTTGCAGCAAATTGGACGTTATCGAGCAGTTCTCTAGTATCATCCACCTTCGTTTTAGAAGCCGCATCGACCTCTATAAGGTCAATAAATCTTCCCTCGTCAACCTCACAGCAAATACCACATGTACCGCATGGATTAGAAGTAATACCTTTTTCACAGTTAAATGCCTTTGCCAATATTCTGGCTATGGTAGTTTTCCCAATACCGCGTGTTCCTGAAAACAAATAAGCATGATGCAATCTCTTACTTTCGAGCGCATTAGTTAATGCCTGAACAACATGTTCTTGACCCACAATATCTAAAAAAATTTTGGGTCGCCATTTTCGTGCAAGTGCTAGATAACTCATAATATTGCCAATATAAATTTAAGTAATCGCAAACTAATTAAGAACAGTGTAACCAAAAAAAATCGCAAATAAAAACTAAGTAGAATCACCTTATAAACTAAAAAGAAAGATCCGCGCTAGCTTACTCCCGGCACCCGATGTTACTGCTACCGCTGCTCCCTTCCGGGTCTGACGGGGTTAACAGATAATCGCCGCAGGAAAACCAGCGCGGACCAATTGAATTATCACCCTGAATCATTTCTTTCTCAATAAATTTATGAAAATAAGAACGCCAAACAATACTTTTTAGTTATACTTTACCAGCAGATAACTTATCGAGTAAACAATGCATAATTTAAAGAAATTCAGTAGTGTTGATCCAATTAATGGAATGACTCAAGCAAAACCAGGAAAAGCTTGCAATCTAGTTGATGGGGTATGGGTTACCACAAATTCGACACGAAGCGATATAGTTGATCCGCTTAATGGCGAACAATTTCTCCTTATTCCCGACACAACAGATCATACCAAATTTGTTGAGGACATAAAAAAACAAAACAGCTATGGAGCTCATAATCCACTATATAAACCCGAGCGTTATCTAATGCTTGGTATGGTTTGTGCAAAAGCAGCTGCTTTACTTGCTGAGCCCGAGATTGAGCATTATTTCACAAAATTAATTCAACGCGTTATGCCAAAAGAATATAATCAATGTCGCGGTGAGGTAATTGTAACGCGTATATTTCTTGAAAATTTCTCTGGCGATGGGGTACGCTTTCTCGGTCGTGGCTTTTCTAATCCCGGTGACCATGAAGGGCAAGAATCAAAAGGTTATCGCTGGCCCTTTGGTCCTGTTGTGGTGATCGCGCCTTTTAATTTCCCACTTGAAATACCCGCTTTACAGACTTTGGGTGCCTTGTTTATGGGCAACAAACCTCTAGTAAAAGTAGATTCAAAGGTAAGTATCGTATTTGAACAATTTTTAAGATTACTTATTCATTGCGGACTTCCGAGCAAAGACCTTAATCTTATACATTGTCGTGGATCAGAGATGGGTAAATTGATCGATAACGTAAAAGAATCCATCCGATTAATTCAATTTACTGGATCCAATCAAGTTGCAGAAAACATATCCAGTGTCATGAATGGCTTGGTTCGGCTCGAAGATGCTGGCTTTGATTGGAAAATTATTGGTCCGGATTTTAATCATCAATGGTTAGAATATGTTGCATGGCAATCCGATCAGGATGCTTATAACGCTTCTGGACAAAAATGCTCCGCTCAGAGTATTTTACTCTGTCATAAAAACTGGTCACCTGCATTACTTCCTAAATTAAAAGAACTTGCCTCTCTGAGAAATATGAATGATTTGAGTATCGGTCCAATCCTTTCCTGGACTAATAAAGCCATGCTTAATCATATCCAGTCCATATTAGAACTTCCCGGAACTACCCTCTTATTTGGGGGTCAAATTCTAACTAATCACAACGTTCCAAAGTGTTATGGCACGCTTGAACCAACAGCGATAAAAGTACCATTAGATCTTCTTCTGGAGGACAAATTTCATCTCATCACTACAGAACTTTTCGGTCCTTTCCAAATTATTGTTGAATATGAAGATAAAAACTTGCATAAAATCACCTCCATTTTAGAGCGAATTACAAATCGGCTTACTGCTGCAGTTGTTAGTAATGAGCCTAGTTTTCAACAAAAGATACTCAGCATGACGGTAAATGGCACAACATATTGCGGCATGCGTGCCAGAACCACTGGCGCCCCTCAAAATCACTGGTTTGGTCCCAGTGGCGATCCACGTGCTGCCGGTATTGGAACGCCAGAAGCCATCCGCAACACATGGAGCAGTCATCGTGAGATCATTTTTGATCAAGGTCCATTAGCCCCAAACTGGAAACCACCAAAATCCACGGAGCCCGAATAAATGAAAAGTAAACTAGATACAGGTAATTCAATTTTTACGATAATGACTGAATTATCAAACAAGCATAATGCGATTAACTTATCGCAAGGTTTTCCTGGATTTAACCCAGACCCCAGATTGCTAGAAATGGTATGCAAGTATATTCGCAGTGACAATAATCAATATGCTCCAATGGCTGGAATTCCAGCACTTCAAGATTGTATTGCAGACAAGATAAAAAAATTCTATGGAAGAACTATTGATGCCTGTCATGAAGTGACTATTTGTGATGGAGCTACAGAGGCACTCTTTAGTGTTATTCAGGCCGTGGTTTACCCCAATGATGAAGTAATCGTTTTTGATCCAGCGTACGATAATTACGGACCTGACATTGTTCTGGCTGGCGGCATCACTCGTCATGTACCTCTAATAAGAACCAAAGAAAGGCCAGATTATCATATTGACTGGCAAAGACTCAAAGACACTATTAATAAAAAAACTAAATTAATTATCTTGAATTTTCCACACAATCCAACTGGAGCTATATTGAAGTCCGAAGATCTTGATACGTTAGCTGATATCCTATGTGATACCTCAATATACCTGATGTCAGATGAAGTATATGAACATATTGTTTTTGATGGGAAAAAACACTTAAGCCTTTCGAGCCATGATGAGCTCTGGTCTCGATCATTCGTTATTTCTTCATTCGGTAAAACATTTCACGCAACTGGATGGAAAGTGGGTTATTGTGCAGCGCCCATTGACCTTACCGAAGAAATGAGACAAATTCATCAATGGACCTGTTATTCAGTAGTGACCCCTATTCAACATGGTTTGGCTGAATTTATGCAGACCCATCCAGAATACATTGATTCTTTATCGGATTTTTACGAAGCAAAAAGAGATCATTTCTGCAAGTTAATAGAAAGCTCCAAATTTACATACCAAGTCTCCGCCGGCTCTTTTTATCAACTGCTAGATTATAGTGAAATCACCACAGATAATGACGTATCTTTCGCCAAAAAACTAACCGAAGAAATTGGTGTCGCATCTATCCCCATATCAGTATTTTACGAAAAACCGCCTTTTGAACAAAAACTCAGATTTTGCTTTGCAAAAGAAAATGAAATATTAGAGCAAGCAGCAGAAAAATTATGTCGACTATAAAGAATAGTCTTTAATTATGACCCTTACTAAATTTCGATACACCACGGTAACTGCTATCGTAATCGCTAATATGATTGGGACTGGCGTATTCACTAGTCTCGGGTTTCAACTAGTAGATATTCAATCTGGTTTTAGCATACTGCTGCTTTGGGTGCTAGGTGGTGTAATTGCAATATGCGGTGCAATGACCTATGCAGAGCTTGGAGCGGCACTTCCTCGTTCAGGAGGTGAATATAACTTTCTCTCAAAAATATACCATCCATGCGCTGGATTTATCTCGGGTTGGGTGTCTGCAACCATTGGATTTGCAGCTCCGACAGCTCTAACGGCAATTACATTTTCAGCTTATTTAATGTCACTGTTCCCAGATATGGATGCACCCTGGATTCGCCAATGCATTGCAAGTGCATTGGTTTTAAGTTTAGCTATTACTCATTCAAGTAACAGAAAAAATAGCGGTGGATTACAAGTTATCTTTACAATCCTCAAGGTAGCTATTATCGTCTTATTTTGCATAAGCGCCTTAATTCTTGCTAAGGACATTCAACCCATCTCATTCAAACCTGATGTAAAAGATATTGACTTAATATTAAACGGCTCATTTGCTGTTTCATTAATTTACGTCAGTTACGCTTATACTGGCTGGAATGCCGCAACCTACTTAAGTAATGAACTAGAAGAACCCCAAAAATACCTTCCTAAAATCCTAATCTCAGGGACATTGATTGTGATGGTACTTTATGTCCTTTTAAATTATGTTTTTTTGACTGTAACACCGATTGAAAATTTGCAAGGTAAAGTAGAAATCGGTTTCATAGCGGCTCAATCTGCTTACGGGAATATTGGTGCAAAATTTACGGGATTAGCACTTGCTCTACTTCTCATTTCTACCGTGAGCGCTATGACCCTAGCAGGCCCGAGAGTGCTTCAAGTTATTGGTGAAGATTTTTCCATTCTAAAATTCTTATCAAAAACAACTCAAGATAAAATACCAACTAGAGCAATTTACACACAATCGTTGATTGCAATCTTATTCATCCTCACATCAAGTTTTGAATCCATTCTTATCTTTGCTGGTTTTACGCTCGCATTGAATTCTTTTGCTACGGTTTTGGGAGTATTTGTTTTAAGAGTAAAACAACCCAATCTAACAAGACCCTACAAGACCTTTGCATTTCCAATCCCGCCCTTAATTTACCTTAGCTTAACTGGGTGGACGCTTTATTTTGTTATTATCAACAGACCTGCAGAAGGTTTATTCAGTCTGGCTTTGATAATTTCTGGTGGATTGGTATATTTTATTTCCACATTACAGAATCAAAATACAATTAAACAATAATTTTATTACCAACGAGAGTTTCTATGATCAATAAAACCATTCTGCTGCTATCTTTTCTAGTTATTACTAATGTAAATGCTCAATCTATTGAAGATCAGGCGGTAATATGGCTAAAAGAGTTCCTTAAGATAGATACTATCAACCCGCCTGGTAATGAGTCTAGAGCTGTGGATTTTTATAAAAAAATATTTGATGCAGAAGGTATTGAATATACAACCGCTGAAAGTGCGCCAGGCAGAGGAAATATTTGGGCTCGAATAAAGGGCGGCAATGAACCTGCTCTTATTTTGTTGCAACACACCGATGTAGTTCCAGCTGATCAAAAATATTGGACGGTAGATCCATTATTAGGTGAAGAGCGAGATGGTTATATATGGGGGAGAGGTGCTCTCGATATGAAAAATACCGGTATATCGCAATTATCTACTTTTTTGAGTTTGCATAGAAAAAATATACCCTTAAATCGTGATGTTGTCTTTTTGGCAACAGCTGACGAAGAAGCCGGTGGTTATTATGGAGTCGGCTGGCTAATTCAGAATCATCCTGAAATATTCACTAATGCCGGCCTGCTCATTAATGAAGGGGGTGGTGGTGAATATAATGGCATAGAAACCATTTTTAGCATTGAAGTAACTCAAAAAGTTCCCGTCTGGTTGAGGTTAACCACCACCGATACACCCGGTCATGGATCAATGCCAAATCCTAGCAGTGCTGTCACCAAAATGATTGACGTCTTAGATACGATCAAAAATCACACCTTTCCAGCAAGAATCATACCCTCGGTTGACGCGGTATTCTCATCTATGAGCTTGAGTGCAGATTCTGAGTGGGCTGATGCTTATGCAGATATGTCACTAGCTGTTAAAGAGCCAGGATTCTTAAAGAAATTACAAATATACTCACCCAGTCAACACGCGCTAACAAGAGATACCTGTTCAATCACACGCTTTGGCGCTTCAAATAAAATTAATGTAGTCCCACCAGAAACATGGGCTGAAATAGATTGTCGAATACTTCCAGACAGAACCTCAGAAGAGTTCCTTGCTGATTTTAGTTTATTATTAAGCGATCAGGATGTGAATATAGAAGTTATCATGGCTTTTACCTCAGCTGTTTCTTCTGCGAACAGTAAGCTCTATCGAGCAATTGAAAAAGTTACTGGTGAACGCCATCCTGGTTCTAGAGTAACTCCAGGAGTCAGTACAGGATTTACAGACAGCCACTTTACTAGAGATTTAGGTATCGCAAGTTATGGTTTTGACCCAATTATTGTTCCCGAAAAAGAATTCACTAGAATTCATGGTAACGATGAACGAGTCAGTATTGATGGTTTTCGACGCGGTGTGACGGACTTATTAGCGATAATTAGTGATGTCGTTTACGATTAACTAAATACCCATCAAGTTAGATGCATTCTTAGATACTAATTTATGGATATCTTCTTCACTGTAACCCATATCTAAACACATATTTATCACCGCCCTAAAACCATCAACTGGAGATGGATTACCAACTTGTCCAAGGTCAGAACCTAAAATAGTTTTGTCGATTCCAGCAGCTCGAATCATACCGTCTAATTCTTCTGGTTCATAAAATTTATACTTAGAGCGCTGCACAAACATACACATAGAATGTTCTATATATGCACCCCTAGCAACTAATTCAGAAATATCAGCGAGCGATGCGCCCACAATATAAGTGGGATGATTACATAAAAGTCGATTCACGCCGCGTTTTCTTGCTTCATCAAAAAGAGGCCAAATTTCAGAAATATGTAAATGACCTGAAGATAAAACTAGGTCATTCTCTGCAATCAAATCCAAAATAAATTTAACCTCATCAACTAAAACACCATCATGATCAGTAACACGTAATGGAGTTGGTGCCAGCATGGTTTCTTTTGTAGTTGGAAATTTTTGCTCGAAATCTTTGTCTTTATTATGAGCATTGATATGATTTTCAGCAGAAAAAGTCGGCATCCAAACCAGTTTAGCCCCTAAGTTGATGCCATGATCGACTGTATATCTATTAATACCGCCGGTTGTGTTGTTGAGCGGTACGCCAGATAAAAGTTGAACTTCCAAGTGGCTAAAGTGATTCATGAGTAATTCAGTAACAGGTGTAGCCGAATAATAATGATCTTTAAATAAAAGCGCCTTCATACCAACTTTGGATGCTTCTTGTGCAACCTCAATATGATCAATTGAGCGTGGCATAACCGATGGCCCCGAGTGACAATGAAGATCTACAGCACCATTGAGTAAACGCTCAATTAATGCCTTTCGATCCTCGGAGGCTTGATTATAATTATCCATTTTTTACTCTTTTTTTAACTGAGTTTTTCTAACAGACTTGTCAGAGCAACCTTAAGGTGCATTTGGTCTGATCCAATAACAAATAACGAAAAGCCTTTATTTCGCCACATATCAATAGAATCTATATCAGATAAATATATACCTAATGGGATGTTAGCGTTTTTAGCTACCTTTACGACTTGGTCAACTGCGGTCACAACACGACTATCATTTATTTCACTACACCCTAGAGAAACCGCTAAATCCGCCATGCCAATAAATAAGCAATCAATATTACTCTCAGTTACGATATCCTTAATATTATCAACGGCTTCCTTTTCTTCAATCTGACAAATGAGAGCCGTCGAGCTATTAGCTTCATCAATCATTGTCATTAAAGTTGTTGATCCATAATTTCCTGAACGAGATGAGTTAGAGAAACCTCTTTTCCCAAAGGGGTAATCGGATGCCCGATATTTTGTATAGGCAAGGGCAGTCTTAGCATCGTCAAGTGTATTGATATGAGGAATAAGGACGCCATCTGCTCCTTGATCCAGCACATTAAGAATGTATTCATCGCTTGATTTTGGTATGCGTACCATCACTGGCATTCCTGATAATTTTGCCGCCATGATAGAGGTATCCAGCTCTACCCTATCGAATGGAGCATGCTCCGCATCAAGAATAAAAAATGATAAATCACATGATGATAATAGTTCAACTATTTGATAATTAGGAGTTTTAACAAAAATTCCAATCAATTCTTTACCGCTATTAACAAGCGCTCTGAACTCCGAAGTCATTAATTATACCTCGCTTTCCTCAAAATCTTGATAATCGACTAAATGCATATAATCTTTCCTTAGAGGCGCAAAAATATCCAAATTAAGTACTGGTTCATCACCAAATGGCTCAGCATAGTGTTCCACATTGGGTGGAATTCTAATGACAGAGCCAGGACCACCCTCAAATATTTCATCACCGATATGAAAACGAACTTTGCCTTGCACTATATATACAGCTTGCTCGAAAGGATGTGAATGTGGATTGATCTCCATCCCTGGTTCAAGTGTATTCATTACCATCATGAATTGATCCCCTCGAAAGCCCTTTCTAGATACACCAGGCCTTACCTCTTCGCCTTCAATAGTGTTCCAATTGTATAACTTAGCTTTAGTCGTCATATCTTACACCTCTAACTATAATTATTATTTCTTATTTAAGGCATCATCGGAAACGAATTGCCGCCAATAACCAGGTCGTAACTCTTGCTCCGCGTAGGATTGTACCTGATCTGATGTTATGCCAATTAAATCAAGCGCATTCATTTCCTTTTCTTTCAAGTACCCTTCTAACTGCTTTATATTTTCCTTTATCACCTCAAAACCCCCAGTAAAAATTGCGGAAGTTTGTTCTACAGCAGTTGCCCCAGCGAGCATCATTCTTGCTATATCATACCCATCTCGCGCACCATTTGTACCGATTAATGGATATTTCGATCCTAATAAATGGCGACTCTCGCTTAACCAGCGACAAGTTATAGGTAAAGCCCAACGACCTCCATACGCACCTTTTGTTCCCAGAACAGGCATCATTGAATCTAAATTTGGAATCAAAGCCATCATCCTACCCATCATCACAACGGCATCAGCACCGGCTTCTTTTGAGGCGAAAGCCAATTGACTGATACTTTCACTCATTCCCGTCGTTTTAGCCCATAAGTGCCCATGAAACACCTTCCTTACTTCACGAATGGTCTCATTTGCCTTTTTCGGATCAAATGTTAAACGAATATCTCTACTCGCCTCAATCCCATGCGGGGCACCTATATTGATTTCGAGAACACGAATCCCTAATTTTTGCGCGATCTCTGCATGTTCTATTAAAAATGACATGCTTGCTGGGATGAGGCTCGCAACGACATAAGAATGATATTTCCTTGCTTTGCCATCTAACCTTGCAATTGTGCTTAACCACTCTTTCGAATCAGTATCCATCAAACCTGATCGCCCAAATAAGCTAGTGTTCAATCCTTTGTCTTTTCGCCAATCTTGTTGCTTTAAATCTTGCCCTACAATTGAGTAATCTGTTCTATCCAACTGACGTCTTGCTAATTCACTTTCATTCGTGGATTTTGCCACCACTGCCGCCGCCCCGAACTCAAGCGCTTTGAGAATGCCAGCTTCTTCAATAAGATGCTCCCCAGAACCGCATATTAATGGGTTTTTTAAGGGTAAGGTACCTAAAGATATATTTAACCTTGTATTATTCATAAGTAAACTATTAACCCCTTTTCTCACCAAACCATTTCATTTTTTGAAGAGCCGCAAATAAAAAACCGCTTATAATTAACACCAATATTACGCCCATTGAATCTCTTTCGAGCCATAACGTGGCGCTACCAACCACCATTGATAAACATGTACAGCATAGCATTCGTAAAACACCTTTTAGCGATCTAAAATTAATCTCACGTAATGCGCTCGCAATCATCAGTCCTGATACCAGACAGGTTGAAAAAATCAACAAAATTTCAACCCAAGTACCTTTGAGCAAAAGACTGTCATTATAAACAAACAAAAAAGGCAAGAAATAAGCCGCTACGCCTAACTTAATCGCAGTAAAACTTGTTCGCCATAGAGAAGCTCCTGCAATTCCAGCTGCAACAAATGACGCTACTGCAACTGGTGGAGTAATCATCGATAACAACCCAAAATAAAATATAAAAAGATGCGCTGCTAAAATAGGAACACCCATCTCAATTACGGCTGGCGCCAATACAACCGATAAGACAATATAAACAGCTGCAGTAGGCATTCCCATACCCAGTATGATGGCAATAATACCCGTTAATATAAGCATGACTAATAAGCCATATTTAGCTCCAATTTCAGTCAAACCCAAAGTTAAATTAAACCCAAGACCAGTTATATTAAGAACACCCACGATTATCCCCGCTGCACCACCGATTAATATAATAGGAATTAAAGTCTTTGAAACATTTTCTAAAAACTCCATAATCATCGAAAAACTAAGTTTAGTACTGCGCAATACCAGACCGGCCAACAATGCCAAAAAACCCGACATTAATGCAGATTTTGCAGGCTGCAATCCGATCACAAACATCAAAAAAATTAAGCTTACAATGGGGATCAAATGCAATCCTTTTTGCTTAATTAGGTTGCCAAATATCGGTGTCTCAGTTTTTTTCAAGCCTACTAGATTATTATCTTTAGCCATGAGATCAACTTGAACAAATAAAATCACATAATAAATTATAGCCGGTAACGCAGCGGCACCTACCACCTCGAGATAAGGTATATCCAGAAACTCTGCAATCAGAAAAGCAGTTGCGCCCATTACTGGCGGTGCAAGTTGACCTCCATTAGAAGCTATCGCCTCTACTGCAGCTGCAAAATAACCAGGGAGACCTGTTTTTTTCATTAGCGGGATAGTTACAACTCCAGTAGACATTACATTACCCACAGTTGAACCACTAATAGATCCAAATATTGAGCTTGCAACAATAGAGACTTTAGCTGGCCCCCCTCTATAATGACCCATTAATGATAATGAAATATCAGTTAAAAATTGACCACCACCGCTGGCTTTCATTAACTCTCCCATTAATAAAAAGCCAAAAACAACAGAACAGACAATTGACAGAATTAAGCCTGGAACACCGCCACTATCCGCATAAAAATAGAGTATCAATCTAGATGGGCTGACTGCAGCACCTTCAAAAATACCGCTGAAATTATGCCCTAAAAATCCATAAGCAATAAATACAATAGTTAAGACAGTAATTGCATATCCACAAAATCGACGCAGTGCTTCTATTAGTAAAATTATAGCCAGAACACCGGGTAACCATTTTTCAACCCCACGATTCGCCAAGTCGGTTAACCAGCTTATATAATTCAAAGCAACCCAGCCCCAAGATAACAAAGCCAATAGACCAAGACCAATATCAAAGACAACTGCCGAGCTGCCCTTATAAGATGGCTTTAACAAAAACCCGGCGGCAATTGAAATTGCTAACATCAGTGAGATATAACTTGCCGTAACTATTCCGATGTTAAGGCGTATGGGTATATCGAGTATCCACATCACTCCGAGCAAAACCAGTGACGCTAGATAGAAATTTTTTAGTTTAAGTGATACCCATTCTAAACTCATAAAAAAATACCCCAGTGATTAGCTATCTATTCATGCAATCGGCATGATAACAATCCTACGCCATTTAATACTGGGAGAGTAATGATTGATTTTTTACTTCAGAGTCATTATCCCAACGATTTTTTTCAAGATAGTACTTGATAGCGCCAGGATGAAAAGGAACCGTATGATTGTTGCCAACAAACTGGTTTGGATGCCCTCTCTTAAGAGCGGCAAACTGAGTTTGCAACATATCCCAATTATCCTCTATTACCTTCACGATACTCATGGCCTCTTCATCAGGCATGGTTGATGAAGCAACAAGATATATATCAACAGAGCCAGTTAGTAACCCCTCACCTGCGCCGGGCAATTGATCTTCCTCTAAAACCGTATATGAATTAAAGCCTTGTCCTAAATTATCAAAATATTGTTGCACATTCTCAATATTCGACATATCGAGAAAGCGTATCCCGCCAGGGGTTGTGGCGTTAGCTTTCCTTACATTACCTTGACCAAGTGCGATTGGCGCTGCATCTGCAAGACCGTCAGTAACCGCTGTTATTCCCTGAGGAAGACCGCCCACGGTGATAGATTTATAATCATCATTAGTTATGCCAGATACACTCAACATTGAGCTATTTCCTATGCTCAAGGTTATGTTCGCAGATTGCTTATCAACAACACTCTTCCCTATAAGATCACTGACAAAATGAAGATCGGAGTCCCCTCTGACCATATAACCATAAGGCATAGCCCAGAAACGCATCAAAACCCTGAGGTTTGGTTGCTTTTGAAGGTCCATCTTTCCTTGATAATAACTGCCAGCTTCAATACTGGTACTAAAGCCCAATGACATTTCACCATTATTAATAAGAGGAACATAGACAGCTGAACCAGACGCAGGTTGAGCTATAGCTCGCCTATCAAGTTTTTCTGAAAATAATTTTGATAAGCCGGTTCCAACCACATAATAAAAAGTACCGGCTGGATTGGTACCGATGGTAATCGATTTTGATTTATTGCTATCTGCACATGAAATTACAATAAATAACGATAGAATCCAGCTTATTCTCTTTAAGGAAATCATCAATCACACTCCAATTTATTATACATTAATCCTAATTTCCGACATTCAAGTGGATATGGAAAAATTATTCGTAATAGACGTCTGTGGAACCCATAATTAGTGTAAGTTAAAACTGTGAAGTATGATAAACCATTGAGAAAATTTTTATATATAAAATAAAGAAGATTGAAAAAATATGACTATAATTTCTGTTACTTTGGATGAGATTGAAAATTACACAACCATCGCCTTAGAAAAACATGGTGCCTTATCGTGGGTTGCCAAGGAAGTAGCCAAAGCAGTTCGCGTAGCTGAAGCTGAAAATAATAAAATCTGTGGCCTCTATTACCTTGATAGTTACTGCAAGCAATTAAAAAGCGGCAGAGTAAACGGTCAAATCGATCCAAAAGTGACTCAACCTAAATCTGGCTGTGTGAATGTTGACGCTAAAAATGGATTTGCTCAAGCTGCTTTTTCTATGGGTCTACAATCTGCTTTAGATAGCGCTAAGAAAAATGGAATCAGTTTACTTACCATAGCGCATTCTCATACCTGTACTTCTTTAGGTTACTTTACCGCACAAATTGCCAAACATGGATTTATAGGTATAGGAGCAACGAATGCACCAGCTTGCGTTTCTCCTCCAGGTGGTAATCGACCAATATTAGGGACGAATCCAATTTCTATGTCTGTCCCTTCATCGGATAAAACGGTCGCTTTCCAATTTGATCAATCCACAAGTGCAGTTGCTATCGGGAAAATTCGAATGGCAATGGCAGCTGGTGAAGCTATTCCTGTAGGCTGGGCTATTGATAAAGATGGCAATCCAACCACGGATGCTGAAGCTGCTTTAAGTGGATCCTTGCTGTCATCGGGTGGCTACAAAGGTTATGGATTTGGGTTAATGGCAGAAGTATTAGCTTCTGCGCTTACTGGCTCTGTGAGTAGTATAAACGCCTCACCATTAAAAACGATTGATGATGAACCTCATAACCTTGGGCAATCTTACATTCTCATTGATCCCAATTTTAGCGGTAATAAACAACAATTTTGGGGGCATATTAAGAACTTGTCAGCTGCAGTCGAAGAACAACCTAGTGCTAGGCTCCCCGGAGTCAGAAAAGACTTATCGCAAGTTATTGAAATCGATCAAATATTATGGAATCAAGTGCTTGCTCTAGCCTCCACTACTCCAGGATAATTTTATTGAGCTCTTTGAAAGTTCTCAATAAT